>CAYGZJ010000012.1:0-16571 GCA_964354335.1 uncultured Planctomycetales bacterium
TACAGGAAAAAGTTACCGAGGCTCTTAAGAAAGCAGCGCTTTGGGAAGAGGTGAAGGAGCGGCTTAATGACAGTGCACTTAAGCTCTCCGGAGGTCAGCAGCAGCGATTATGCATTGCGCGTTGCCTTGCAGTTGAGCCGGAAGTGCTTTTGTTTGATGAGCCGTGCGCAAGCCTTGATCCCATTTCCACAACCAGAATAGAGGAGCTTATCTTAGAGCTTAAAAAAAATTATACTATTGTGATCGTCACGCATAACATGCAGCAAGCGGCACGGGTTTCGGATACCACAGCATTCTTTCTGCTAGGTGAATTGGTTGAGGTCGGCAAGACCCAGGATATCTTTACCGCGCCTAAAGACAAGCGCACAGAGGCCTATATCACAGGAAGGTTTGGTTAAATATGAAGAAAGTCTTATTTGTTTGCGTTGAAAACTCTTGCCGCTCGCAGATGGCAGAAGGTTTTGCCCGGGAGTTAGGGGAGGGCATAGTTGAGGCATATAGCGCTGGCTCACGTCCTTCTGGTAAGGTAAGTCCTGATTCTATTATTGTGATGCTTGAGGGCGGGATCGCTATCGGAAAGAACGGTTCTAAGGGCTTTTTCGACCTGCCGGTCAAGGATTTTGATTACGTCGTGACGATGGGTTGCGGCGACGTATGCCCGTTTGCGCCTGGGAAAAGACACCTTGATTGGCATATTGAGGACCCTAAGGGTAAAGCTATAGAGTTTTTCTGCAAGACGCGGGATCAGATAAAAGAGAAAGTGACAAGCCTAATCAATGAAATAAAAGCCGAAAAATATACGGAGGAGAATAAAATGGAGCGCCATTTTGACGATGAATTGACAAAGCTTCGCGAAGATATCCTAAAGATGGGTGGTTTGGTGGAAAATGCCATTGTTTCTTCGGTTGAGGCGCTCAAAGGCCTGAGCAGGCAGGAGGCAGAAAGGGTTATTGCCGAAGATAAGGTGGTTGATGAGTGCGAATTAAAGATAGATGAGGAGTGCCTTGACTTGTTGGCATTGCGGCAGCCCGTGGCTGTTGATTTACGCTTTATTACTATGGCGATGAAGATTTCTACTGACCTGGAACGAATGTCAGATTTAGCCGTGGATATCGCGCAGCGGGTTATTGAGCTTGTGGATAAGCCGCTGCTTAAACCGCTTATAGATATCCCTAAGCTTACTATTCTTGCTCAGGAAATGACCCGGGATGCCTTGAATGCTTTCGTTAATGGCGATGTCGGATTGGCAAAAAAGGTGATTCTACAGGATAAGGACGCAGATAATATCCGTAATCTTGTTCAATCTGAACTGGTCAATGATTATATAAGTAAGGATAAATCATTTATTCCCCGCGCTATACCTCTTATGTTGATTGCGCGTCATCTTGAGCGCATTTGCGATCACGCTACGAATATTGCCGAGGATGTAATTTACGCGGTTGATGCGAAAGTCGTTAAACATCATCCTGAGAAGCTTAAGAATAACAATTAGTAAAAGCGGGTAGTATTTAAATCGATAAATTGTCCTCTTTATACAATAAGGAGGATTTTTTATTTTACACAGATTTAACATGGATTTTACATTACTATTACACATTTATTATATAAATATAGTTGCAGCATAATAAAAAGGGGGTGTATGCGCAAATACTGGTATTTGATTGTTCCGGGGATCCTGCTATCCTTTGGTTTGGCCCGAGCATATGATAACCACGATTTTCAGGTGTGGAATACCGATGTCGAGGAACTAAAAATTAACGATAAATCAAAAGTCGCCTTAGAGCAGGAATTCCGCTGGGGAGATAATGCTAATGAATTTTTCTATCAGCATTATGATCTGGGGTATTTCTATAATTCGAAGAAATGGCTGATGGTTGGAGGCGGATACAGGCATGTCATAGAATTAAAGAGCGGTAAATGGAAAGTTGAGAACGAGCCGTACCTGAGCGCTACATTGTCTGGAAAATTAGCCGGATGTTCGGTTGATTCAAGAAGCCGACTTGAGTACAATCATTTTGATTATCAGGAAGATGCCTGGCGTTATCGCAATAAATTCACCGTGAAGCTTCCATGGAAATTTACGAAATTTCAAATTCAGCCGTATATGGCTGAAGAAGTCTTTGTGAAGTTCGCTGGTTGGAGCGGATTTAACCAGAATAGACTTTCCGGCGGCCTGACTATGAAAATTTTTAAGAACCTAAGTGGTGAGATTTATTACATGCTGCAAAGCTCAAAGAGTGCAGGGATCTGGAAAGAGAATAACGTTTTAGGCACAAAATTTAAACTGGCTTTTTAACATTGTCCCGTGTAGTAATAAAGGGAAATTAAGGAGGAATAGTGAAAAAAGTACTGTTGGCTTTAGCATTCATTATGTTTACTGGCACATCGTTTGCGGCTAGCGGCAAGAATTCAATTCAGGTTAAAGGCTCTGATACCATGGTCAATCTTGGCCAGGCTTGGGCTGAGAGATTTATGGAAGAGAATCCCGGCTCTTTTGTGGCAGTTACCGGAGGCGGATCAGGAACAGGATTATCGAGCCTGATCAGCGGGACTTGCGATATTGCGATGAGCTCAAGGGAGATCAAGTCCAAAGAAATAGATCTGGCAAAGCAAAAGGGCATTAATCCTAACGAAATAAAAGTCGGATTAGACGGCCTGGCGGTAGTAGCGAATCCGCAAAATCCTGTCAGCAAGTTGACCACACAGCAGTTGGCTGATATCTTTACCGGAAAGATCACGAACTGGAAAGAAGTCGGAGGAAAGGACCTGAAGATAGTCATACTTTCTCGCGAAGTCAATTCCGGTACGCACGTATACTTTAAGGAACACGTTTTAAGGAAAGCTGATGCCAACGGAAAAGAGGAGTTTGCCCCCAGCGCGCTGATGCTTTCTTCTTCACAGGCCATTGCGGATGAGGTGGCGGGGAATCCTTCAGCTATCGGTTATTACGGAATGGGCTACGTTTCTGCCAAACAAAAAGCGATTTCTGTTGCAAAGGATGAGAAGTCGGAATTTGTCGCGCCCGTAATAGGAAATGTGATCAATGGAAAGTATCCTATATCCAGGCCGCTTTATTTATATACAAACGGAGAACCAGCGGGCTTAGTGAAGAAGTGCATTGATTTTACTCTCTCTAAAGAAGGCCAAGAGATCGTCTTAAAGACGGATTTTGTACCTATCAAATAGCGTTTAGTTCGTTAATTTCGTTAGTTTCGTTATTTTCGTTTGAGAACTTTTAAAACGGATCAACGATATTAACGAAATTAACGACATTAACGACAATGAGAAAACTTAAAGAATTTATAATTGAGAAGCTAATCTTAATATGTGGGGTAGCTTCTATCTTTTTTGTAGTCCTTATTTTCTTGTTTCTTCTCAAAGAAGGGCTTGCTGTATTTAAGACAGTAAGCCCTTCTAATTTTCTCTTTGGTAAAAGCTGGTATCCAATCTCTGAACCGCCGCAATTGGGCATTTTGCCGTTAATACTGGGATCGCTGCTTGTTACGGTAGGAGCCGCTGTCATCTCTATTCCCATAGGAGTTGGTTGCGCGATTTACATAGCCGAGATTGCTCCTTTGAAGATCAAGGAAATACTGAAGGCTGGGATAGAGCTTTTGGCTGCAATCCCAAGCGTTGTCCTGGGGTTTATCGGCATGGTAACGCTGGTCCCGCTGGTAAAAAATCTCTTTCACCTTCCGACAGGTCTGACCGCATTGTCAGGGTCAATAATGCTTGCTTTTATGGCTATGCCGACTATCGTTTCCATTGCGGAAGATGCGTTGTATTCAGTGCCGAAGAATTACAAAGAAGGAGCACTCGCCCTGGGCGCTACCCATTGGCAGACAATCTGGAGAGTGATGTTGCCGGCGGCATCAAGCGGCATACTCGCAGCGGTAATGCTTGGCATTGGCCGGGTGATCGGAGAGACCATGGCGGTGATGATGATTACGGGTAATTCCGCAGTCATTCCTCAGAGTATTTTGCAGCCCGTGCGTACTTTGACCGCCACAATCGCCGCGGAAATGGGAGAGGCGGTAGTGGGCAGCGAGCACTATTTTGCGCTGTTTGCTATCGGCATCGTTTTATTTGTTATCAGCTTTGCGATCAATGTAAGCGCAGATCTGTTCCTGCATAAAAGAGACTAATGAGAAATCCTTATCGGACACAGAATATCGCTTTTTTCTTTCTCTTTCTGGCAACACTTCTGATAGTTGTTCCGGTCGGGTTGATCGTCGTTATAATCATCCAGAAGGGGTTGCCTGCGATCAATTGGCAGTTCCTTACTGACATTCCGCGGCAGGGGATGCGCGCCGGAGGCATATTCCCCGCTATTGTCGGGACTTTGTACCTGGTAACAGGCGCCATTCTTTTTGCTCTTCCGATAGGGCTTCTAGCTGCAATATATTTAAGCGAGTATTCAAAGGATAATATTCTAAACCGCATGGTCAAGCTCTCAATCGTAAATTTGGCGGGTGTGCCTTCGGTGGTTTATGGTCTATTCGGCCTGGCTTTATTTGTCGTGTTTCTTAAATTCGGAGCTTCCATACTTTCGGGGTCGCTGACTCTTGGAATAATGATTCTACCACTTATTATTACTGCCTCCCGTGAAGCGCTGGAAAGCGTGCCGCAATCTTTTCGCGAAGTAAGTTTGTCTTTGGGTGCTAGTAAATGGCAGACTATAAGGCATGTTGTATTGCCCAACGCCATCCCCGGAATATTGACCGGTACGATCTTAGGCCTGGGCAGGGCGGCAGGAGAGACTGCACCGATCCTTTTTACAGTAGCTGCATTTTATCTGCCCCAGCTGCCAAAGACTATCTTTGATCAGGCTATGGCCCTGCCGTATCATCTGTATGTTATTTCTACACAGGTGCCTAATGTGGATGAAAAGGTCAGGTACGGCACCGCACTTGTCTTGCTTACGATTGTCCTGGTGATGAATTTGATTGCGATTATTATTCGCTATCGGTTCAGAAAGAAAAAGAAATGGTGACGAATAAGTTCAAGGTCAGTAAACTTCATATCTGGTTCGGCCAGATCCTCGCGCTTAAGAATGTCTCTTTGGAGATATTGCCCAATGAAATATTGAGCATTATCGGGCCCTCTAACAGCGGAAAGACCACGTTCCTGCGTATGCTTAACCGGATGAACGAGCTGCAGCCGAACTTCAAGATTATGGGTAGGATTGATTTTGATGACTCGGACCTGCGCGCCCTTAATATAGAGGATGTTCGCCGTAGGGTGGGAATAGTTTTTGCCCTACCCTTGCCTTTGCCGATGTCTATTTTTGATAACGTGGCTTTCGGGGTAAGGATGCACAACCGGCTTGGAGGCAAGAACCTGGCTGATAAAGTGGAATGGTCTTTGAAAGAAGCGTATCTTTGGGAAGAAGTAAAGGATAGGCTAAGTACCTCAGCGTTTAAACTTTCCGGCGGTCAGCAACAGCGGCTTTGTATTGCCCGCACCTTGGCGGTGGAACCCGAGGTTATCTTGTATGACGAGCCGTGTTCCGGGCTTGACCCGATCTCAACCGCAAAAGTGGAAGAGGCGATGTTAAAGCTTAAAGAAAGATACACTATAGTTTTGGTGACGAATAATGTAAAACAGGCTGCGCGAGTGGGAGATAGAACCGCTTTTTTCTTAAACGGAGAGTTGGTTGAGCTTAACAGGACCGATATTATGTTTACCACTCCGTCTGACCAACGCACGGATGATTATATCAGGGGGAAGTTTGGGTAAATTCAGTAAATAGTACACTAGTAATTCGTAACCAGTAATTTTAAGGCAAAATCAAGGAAATTTTTAAATTACGAGTTACGTGTTACGAGTTTACGAGTTACGAAAATAAAATGGCTGCGATTACCGTTAAAAATTTAAATCTGTGGTATTCTGACTTCCAGGCGCTTATAAATGTCAACGCGGTCTTTGCCGAGAAAAAGATCACCGCGATCATCGGTCCTTCCGGCTGCGGGAAATCCACGATGCTGCGCGTATTTAACCGGATGAACGATCTGATCGAAGGGGTGCGTACTTCCGGGGAGGTTTTATTAGACGGCATTAACGCAATCGATCCTAAGACGGACCTTGTGGTTTTGCGAAAGAGGGTGGGGATGGTTTTTCAGCGGCCCAATCCATTCCCGCTATCGATTTATGAAAACATCGCTTTTGGCCAGAAAGTGCACGGGGAGCTGCGCGATAAAAATGAATTAAATGAAATCGTGGAGAACAGCCTGCGCAGCGTATTGCTCTGGGATGACCTGAAGGACAAGTTGCATAAATCTGCACTGCGACTTTCCCTTGAGCAGCGCCAGCGGCTTTGTATTGCCCGGCTTATCGCGGTAAAGCCGGATATCCTTTTAATGGATGAGCCCTGCTCAACCCTGGACCCCCAGGCAACGGCTCGGGTGGAAGAATTGATGCGTGAACTTAAGAATAATTATACTATAATAATAGTAACGCATAATATGCAGCAGGCAGCCCGCGTTTCCGATGATACGGGTTTTATGTTATTAGGCGAACTGATTGAATTCGGCAGAACGACAGAAATTTTCACTACCCCTAAGGACAAACGCACGGAAGATTATATTACTGGCAGATACGGGTAATCGTTGTTTTCGTTAATTTCGTTATTGTCGTTAATATCGTTTTAAAATTTTCAAACGAAAATAACGATCTAAACGAAACTAACGAACTAAACGCAGACTGGAGATTGGAATGCAAAGACATTTTGATGACGAATTAAGGGAGCTGCATAAAGATATCCTGAAGATGGGCGTGTATGCGCAGGAGGCGATCTTTAAATCCATTGAGGCGCTGAAAAACCGGGATAAGGTCATGGCGCATGAAGTCATTGATACCGACTCAAGGATTGATGAACTTGAGCTGTTGATCGATGATAAATGTATTGATTTAATAGCCTGTCATCAGCCGATGGCCGGAGACTTGCGTTTTCTTACTACTGGAATGAAGATAAATGCCGAACTTGAGCGTATTGCTGACCTTGCGGTGGATATCAGCCAACGTGTCCTGTCCCTTGTTGATAAGCCGCTGCTTAAGCCATTGGTGGATATACCGAAGCTATCTAGTATAGCCCAGGGAATGGTGCGTGATGCGATTGATGCGTTTGTAAATCGTGACGTGGCTTTAGCAAAGAAAGTCGTACATTCCGATGCCGAAGCTGATAAGCTACGTAACCTTGTTGCCGATGAGCTGGTCAATGATTATATGGCCAAGGACCCCAAGACCGTTGACCGCGCGGTGCCTCTTCTATTGATCGCCCGTCACCTTGAGCGCATCTGCGACCATACGACCAATATCGCAGAAGACGTTATCTATATGGTAGAAGGTAAGGTGGTTAAGCACCATCCCGAAGAGCTAAAGTAGGCCGTACTTATACCCTTGACCCCGCACCTTCTATGTATTAAAATGTTTTAATATAAATGAGGTGCGGGGTTGACCCTCCTATAAATTATGCTATGATACTAGCATATTGGTAGGGAGAGTAAGTTTCATCCCGCCTTATTCCACTTCACCATGAAAAAAAAGATTGTTTTCTGGATTAAAGAGCAGGTAAAAACCTCGCAAGCTAAAGGCATTGTTTTGGGCCTTTCCGGAGGCATAGATTCCTGTGTTGTGGCGGCTTTAGCAAAGGAAGCGGTAGGCAAAAGTCGTGTTTTAGGTTTATTTATGCCCTGTCACAGCCAGCCGCAGGATTTAAGGGACGCTAAAATCATCGCCCGGCAGCTGGGTATAAAAACACAGCTTGTGGACCTGACCAGCTCCTATGATGCGCTTTTAAAGGTTCTCCCTCAAGCGGGCAGCCTTGCGAAAGCTAATTTACGGCCGCGGCTGCGTATGCTTACGCTGTATTACTTCGCCAATAAATTTAATTATTTGGTAAGCGGTACAGGAAACAAGTCGGAAATAATGGTAGGGTATTTTACTAAGTATGGTGACGGAGGAGTGGATATTTTGCCGATTGCCACCTTGTTAAAGCGGGATGTGCGAAAACTGGCCAAAGAGCTGCGTATTCCAGGCCATATTATCGCCAAGCCGCCGACCGCGGGGTTGTGGCCCGGTCAAACCGACGAAGGGGAAATGGGGATCACCTATGCTGCGCTTGACGATATCTTGCAGCATTTCTCGGATAAGAAAAAGCATGTTTTACCGAAGAAGATGGTCAGTAAAGTAAAGGCAATGATAGAGCGGTCTGAGCATAAGAGGCAAGGACCCAAGATTTGTCATTTATAAATAATCGGAAAAGTTTAAAGTTTAAAATTCAAAATTCTCCCGCCAATCAATTTAAATTTAAGGCGGGATCCCGTCTAGAACTAATTGGGTAGCGGGGAAAACAAATTAAAAGGTTAAAGTTAAAATTTTAAAATTTATACTTAAACCTTGTTTTGATTTTTGAGCTTTAGACTTTGAATTTAACGAATTTTAACCGGAGGTAATGATATGGAAGAAATCCTGGAAATTTTGGAAAAAGACGCCCGCACCAGCCCTGAAGAAATCGCTAAAATGTTGCGCAAAAAATCGCAGGACGTGAAAGCCGCGATCAAGAAATTCGAGAAAGAAGGCGTGATCTTACGGTATAAGGCAGTGCTAAATAAGGGGTTGCTCAAGAGCGAAGAGTCCAGTGTGCGCGCCATCATCGAGGTGAATATTATACCCCAGAAAGACGTAGGCTTTGACAAGATCGCCGAGCGCATCTATTCTTTTCCGGAAGTTACAAGTTGTTATCTGCTTTCTGGGACCTACGACTTGTTACTGGTGGTGGAGGGAAAGAATATCCACACAGTCTCAAATTTTGTGGCGGAGAAATTATCCTGCCTTGAGAACGTGCGCGGCACAGCGACCCATTTTATGCTGAAAAAATACAAGGAAGATGGAGTGATTCTGAAGCATAAGGAAGAGAATAAGAGAATCGCAATATCGTATTAGATAAATTTAAAACTCAAAGTTAAAAATTCAAAGAAAATTAAAAGTCTAAAGGTTAAAGTAAACCGTTTTAAATTTTGAGTTTTAAGCTTGTTTTGAATTTTTTACTTTAGACTTTGGATTTTTGAAGGTTTATTATGAAGAATATTATTTCTAGAAAAGTAGAAGCCATGCAGCCGAGTGGAATCCGCGCATTCTTTGACCTGGTGCTGGGAATGAAGGATGTCATTTCACTTGGCGTGGGTGAGCCGGATTTTGTCACTCCTTGGCAGGTGCGCGAGGCAGGGATCAGCTCTTTAGAGCAGGGGTTTACTTCCTATACTTCCAATAAGGGTCTGTATAAACTGCGGCTTTCTATTTCCCGCTACTTAAAGAATAAATGCGGCTTAGAATATGACCCTGACGAAGAGATCCTGATCACTGTGGGCGTAAGCGAAGGCGTGGATCTGGCGATGCGTGCGTTGATCAATCCCGGGGATAAGATTCTGATCCCTACGCCTTGCTATGTTTCTTACGGCCCGATGACAGAGCTGGCAGGGGGGATACCCGTATTCATCGATATGAAAGAGACCGGTTTTAAGCTCACTCCTAAATTGTTGGAGAAGCATATTGATAAAAAAACCAAGGCATTGCTGTTTAATTATCCCTCCAATCCCTTGGGAGTCTCTTATAAAAAGAAAGAGCTGGAAGGAATCAATAGGATTCTTTTAAAGCACAAGATTCTTTGCATCTCAGATGAAGTTTATGGGGACCTTACATATGATTTTAATCATACCCATTTTGCAACGCTGCCTGGGGCAAAGAAGAATACGGTGTATCTGGACGGGTTCTCCAAGTCCTATGCTATGACCGGATGGCGCGTGGGGTATGTCTGCGGCCCGAAGGAAATAATCGCGGCTATGACCAAGATCCATCAATATACCATCATGTGCGTGAATATCACTGCGCAAATAGCTGCGTGCGAAGCGCTGCATTCAGGCAGAAAGTCAGTTGAGGAAATGAAGCGGGAGTATCGCAGACGCAGGGAGTTGATCGTTGACGGGCTTAACAGCTTAGGCCTTAGCTGCGCGAAGCCAGAAGGTGCATTCTATGTTTTCCCCTGCATAAAAAAATCCGGGATGAGGTCCATGGAATTTGCTCAAAGGTTGTTAAAAGAGCAGAAGGTGGCAGTTGTTCCGGGGACGGCTTTCGGCAGGGAATTTGATGATTATGTGCGCATGTGCTATGCGCTTAACTTTGATAACCTGAAAGAGGCATTACGCAGGATCGCTTTATTCCTAAAGATTTAGATATGGCTGCTGCAAAAAAAGAAAACTACCAGATATATGTGAAGCAGATAGAAGCGCTCTCTAAGGTCGCCAGCCTCATCACTTCCGGCCTTTATCTGGAGGAGCTTTTGCGCCTGCTCGTGCAGGTGACCGCGGAAGTCACCAATTCCAAGATCTCATCGCTTATGCTGCTTGATCCGGATAAAAAAGAGCTGATGGTCAGGGCAACGCAATCGATTTCGGAAGCATACAATAAGAAGCCGAATATTAAGTTTGGGCAGGGGATTGCCGGCATTGTGGCCAAGACCAATAAGGCCATTTGTGTGCCTGACGTAAGACTTGACGAGCGCTATCTTAGCCGTGATATTGCCAAGAAAGAAGGGCTTTGTTCCCTGGCGTGTGTTCCCTTGGCGCTAAAGTCCAGGGTGATCGGCGTGCTTAATTGCTATACTTCCAAAAAACACAAATTCAGCTCCCAGGAGATGGACCTTTTGACTGCTTTGGCTAACCAGGCGGCGGTGGCTATTGAGAACGCGGAGCTGGATTTAAGGGCGCGCAGCGCCGAAGAAGCACTGACTACCCGCAAGCTTGTAGACCGGGCAAAGGATATCCTTTCGCAGGAAGCCAATATTGTTCCGGCTGAGGCCTACCGTCTGATCCAAAAGCAGAGCATGGACTCCCGAAAGACCATGCGCGATGTCGCCGAGGCCATTATACTGGCCAAAGAAATAAGAAATAAGCCCAGATAGATTCTCCGGGCTGTTCTGTGTCTTCAAAACCCCTTAAATAAATGGAAAAACAGGAATTTTATAAGGTAACCGCGGAAGACGCGGTTAAATTATTGGTAGGCGACCTTAAGAATGGCCTTAGCCAGACAGAAGCCAGCAACCGCTTTTTAGAGGTTGGGCCAAATCAGCTTCAGGAGAAAAAAGGGATCAGCCCCTTTGGCATTTTTCTGGAGCAGTTTAAGGATTTCATCATCTGGATCCTTATAGGCGCCGCAGTAGTCTCGGGTTTCCTGCAGGAATGGGTCGATGCGCTTGCAATCATAGCGATCGTCGTATTAAACGCGGTCCTGGGATTCATCCAGGAATACCGCGCCGAAAAATCTCTCGCCGCATTAAAAAAACTATCCAGCCCTAATTCAAAGGTCATCCGCGAAGGTCAGCGTAAGGTTGTCCCGTCCTCGGAATTGGTCCCCGGAGACTTGATCGAGCTTGAGTCAGGAGACAGCGTTCCCGCTGACAGCCGCCTTGTCTGGATTACCGCAAATTTCAGCGCGCAGGAGGCAAGCCTTACCGGTGAATCGACCCCGGTGGCTAAAACCATCCGCGCTTTGGATGAGCCTGATATACCGCTTGCCGACAGGGCAAATATGGTTTATATGGGGACTTCAGTTGCCTGCGGTAAGGCAAGGGCGTTAGTCGTCCATACCGGAATGCAGACTGAGCTTGGCAAGATCGCCGGTATGGTGCAGGCTATCGGCCGGGAAAGGACCCCTTTACAGAAAAAATTAGAAGAATTCGGCAAGTGGATCGTCTATTTGTGTTTTATTCTGGTTGCGCTGGTATTTTTGCTGGAATTGATCCGCGGCGGAAAGATCATCGATGTGTTTTTAACCGCAGTAAGCCTTGCGGTTGCCGCTATCCCGGAAGGACTTCCGGCAGTGGTCACTATCGCCTTAGCTTTGGGCGTACACAGGATGGTCAAGCGCCATGCCTTGATCAGGAAATTACCTTCAGTAGAAACATTAGGATGCGCCACAGTTATCTGTTCGGATAAAACCGGGACTTTGACCAAGAATGAAATGACTGTGCAAAGGATCTTTGCGGGGGGGAGGCTTTTTGAAGTCACCGGAGTCGGCTACGGGCCCAAGGGAAGCTTTTTCTTTGAGAAAAATCAAATTCAGGCTTTAGAGTTCCCGGACCTTGGTCAGGTATTGCGTTGCGGCACGCTTTGTAACGGCGCTCAGCTGATAGAAGACAAAGGGGTTTACAAAATATCCGGCGATCCTACTGAGGGTTCACTATTGGTCGCCGCCGGTAAAGCCGGCCTGCTTAAAGACAGCCTTGAGCAGGAATTTGTTTTTGTCGACGAGATACCTTTTGATTCTGAACGCAAGAAAATGACCATCATCCGCAGCCGTTTAGGCCAAGAGATTGCGTTTGTAAAAGGGGCCCCGGATATACTTCTGCAGGATTGTTCGAGGATCGAAGAAAACGGGGTAGCGAGAGAAATAACTGATTCTGATAAAGCGCTGATCCAAAAGACAAATGATGAGTTGGCAAGCCAGGCAATGAGGGTGTTGGCAGTTGCTTACAGGGTTTTGGACAAGAGCCCCGAAAAATACAGCGTCCAGGAGATCGAGCTTGACCTTATCTTTGTCGGGCTTGTCGCGATGATTGACCCTGCGCGGGAAGAGGTAAAAAAAGCTATCCAGGAGTGTTCCACAGCCGGAATAAAGACTGTGATGATCACAGGAGATCATAAAAATACTGCGATTGCGATTGCCCGCGAGCTTGGATTTTTTGCCGAAACCTCTCTTGCCTTAAGCGGCGAGGAGCTGGACAGATTAAGCGACGAAGAGCTTTATAATCTGGTAGAAAAAATATCTGTCTATGCCCGGGTGTCTCCGGAACATAAATTAAGGGTGGTGCGCGCCTGGCGCAGGCACGGCGATGTAGTGGCCATGACCGGAGACGGGGTAAATGACGCCCCGGCGGTAAAAGAGGCTGACATAGGGGTGGCGATGGGCATCACCGGGACGGATGTGACCAAAGAAGTCTCGGATATGGTGGTGACTGACGATAATTTTGCCTCGATAGTCTCGGCAGTAGAAGAAGGAAGGGGTATTTACGATAATATAAAGAAGTTTATCCATTATCTGCTTTCCTGTAATGCGGGAGAAATACTGGTCATGTTTACCTCCTCGTTGATCGGGCTTCCCGTGCCTTTGCTGCCCATACAGATATTATGGGTGAATCTGGTGACCGATGGCCTGCCGGCACTGGCTTTAGGAGTCGATCCTGTTGATCCGCATATCATGCGCAGGCCTCCCCGCAAGCCTGCGGAAGCGGTAGTAACAAGGCAAAGGGCGCTTCTGATGCTTGGTCAGGGGTCCTTCATAGCAATCTGTAGTTTATTTGCTTTTGTATTTGTTTTGTTCGTGGAGAAATCCGGCATTGGGCGCGCCAGGACCGCGGCATTTGTCGTGCTTTCCTGCGCTCAGTTGTTCCATTCTTTTAACTGCAGGTCCATGAGTGTATCATTGTTCAAAATAGGGGTGTTTACAAACAAGAAGCTGATCCTTGCGACCTTAATTTCTTTTATCCTGCAAATGGCGGCAGTGTATGTGCCGTTTCTGCAGAAAATATTTAAGACCGAACCGTTAGGCTTATTTGACTGGCTCTTCGTTATAGTGATTTCTTCGCTTCCCTTGTGGTTAATGGAGGCTTGGAAGATAAGGAAGCGCCAGGATCCGGCATTGTTTTAGTGCTAAAAGTTCTTGATATTTTACGCTTTAGTGGTAATATTATTACCAATTCAATGGTAATTCACTACAGGTTGAGGTAATTAAGCCTACCTGTTAACATTCCAGGCAGGTTTTTTATTTGCTATAGCTTACATATAGGCAAATAACCCCACCGCCCCGCATTTTGCGGGGTATGAGGCGGGGTAAACAACGATGGCTAATCCTAACCTAATCCTTACAATAATCTTCGTTCCTGTCCTTGGCGCGTTTCTCCTGCCTTTTGCCGGAAAGGTTTCTGTCCGGCTGCGTAATTACCTGGCCCTTGGCTTAGTGGCTGTCTCTTTTCTTGGCTCCTTAAGCCTGATCCCGCAGGCTTTAAGCCAGTCACCCCTTGTCTACAATCTTAATTTACCCTTTATTAGCCTTAGCTTTAGGGCGGATGCGCTCGCGGTATTTATGGCCTTGGTTTCTTCCTTGACCGGCCTGATCATCGTCCTGTATTCCTTCGATTATATCTCCCACTATCAGAACCAGAATGAATATTACGTCATGGTAGTCCTGTTCTTGGGCTCGATGATGGGCATTATTTATTCCGCAAATCTTATATTCCTATATATATTTTGGGAGATAACCGCTATTTGCAGCTGGCGCCTGATAGGGTTTTTCCGCTCCGAGAACGATGTCCTGCGGGCGGACAAGGCGTTTTTGGTCACCTTCCTTGGCGCTATTGTCATGCTTATCGGTTTCATTATTATCTATCAGCAGACAGGCTCTTTTGACCTGGCGGTTTGTAAGGAACATTTTTTGGTAGGCCCGCTTCCTAATATAGCGGTGCTTTTGATACTTGCGGGAATACTTTCTAAGTCCGCGACCCTGCCTTTTCAGACCTGGCTTCCGGATGCCGGCGTTGCGCCCTCGCCGGTCACCGCGCTGCTTCATGCGGCGGTGCTGGTCAAAATTGGAGTTTATGTTTACGCCAGGCTCTTTGTGGCCACGTTTCCTATCGCCGTATTCTGGCATGAGGTGGTGCCATGGATAGCCGCTATCAGCGCGATCATTGCCGCCGCAGCCGCGCTTATTGAGACGGATTTCAAGAGGATCGTCGCCTATTCCACTGTCAGTCAGATCGGTTTTATCTTTTTCGGCCTGTCTATCGGTAATGAAGTGGGAATTGCCGGGGGCCTGCTGTATATCTTGATGCATGGTTTAGCCAAGGCCGGGCTATTCCTTTGTGCCGGTATTGTGGAGCAGAATACCCACACCAAGGATATTACAAAGCTGGGCGGCCTGATGCAGACTATGCCGGTCACCGCCATGGCTTTTTTATTCTGCGCGTTTTCCGTAATGGGCATTCCGCCTTTCGGCGGGTTCTTCAGCAAGTTAATGGTTTTTATGGGCGGCGTGCAGAGCGGGCAGTTTTTGGTTTCTTTTGTATTTTTGATCGGCGCGTTCATGACCGCTATTTATTTATTCAGATTATTCAGGATGGTATTTCTTGGTGAAGCGAAGATCCCGTCCAGGGAAGGCTCCAGGACCATGGTTTTCTCCGTGGCTACGCTGGCGTTTTTATCTTTGTTAGCCGGGATATTGGTAATGTATCCTGCGCGCTTTGCGCTGACTGCGGTCAAACAAATGCTGGGGTTATCTTAAATAAGATGAGCATACTGCTATTACCTATATTAATTCCTTTTATCGCGGGACTGTTGATCCTTACGGTTTCTTCTAGAGCGCGTTTCATCAAAGAGCTGATCACGCTTTTGGCGACTTTGGCCTGCGTCATTATTTCTTTCTCGCTTTTTAAGAAAGAGGCTGTTTTTAATCTGCCGGGAATCGGTTTTGGCATAGAATTTAACCTGCGGCTTGAGCATCTTAGCTCCTTTATCCTAAGCGCCTCAACAGCCATCAGCTTTCTTATCGCGTTATATTGTGCGTCATTCCTGCGCTCAAAGCCCTACGCCAAACAGTTTTACAGTTATTTATTAATCACGCTTTCTTTTGTAAGCGGAGCGGTTTTAAGCGACAACCTTATCAGTATGCTTTTTTTCTGGGAAGGCCTGTTATTGACTTTGTACGGCCTGATCGCTATCGGCTCAAAAGACGCTTACCGCACTGCCATCAAGGCTTTTGTCATCTGCGCGGTGACGGACCTGTGCATGATGCTGGGGATCGGCCTGACCGGTTATCTGGCGGGCACTTTTAATATTTCGCAGATCTCACTCGACCTTTCGCCTTTAACGACTACCGCCTTTGTTCTATTGGTGATCGGCGCGATCTCCAAGGCCAGTTCCATGCCCTTTCACAGCTGGGTTCCGGATGCTGCGGTGGATGCGCCTTTGCCGTTCATGGCCTTTTTGCCGGCGGCCATTGAAAAACTTTTGGGTATTTATTTTCTCTCCCGCATCTGTTTGGATATGTTTAATCTCATGCCGGAGTCATCCCTAAGCACAATGCTTATGGTTATCGGAGGCATTACTATAATTCTGGCGGTTATGATGGCCCTGATCCAGAAGGATTATAAGCGCCTATTGTCGTATCACGCTATCAGCCAGGTCGGGTATATGATCCTGGGTATAGGCACCGCGCTTCCCATCGGTATTGTCGGAGGCATATTTCACATGCTTAATAACGCCATGTATAAATGCTGCCTTTTTCTGACCGGTGGTTCAGTGGAGAAGCAGGCAGGCACGACTGATTTAGGGAAATTAGGCGGCCTTATGCGCAAGATGCCCATTACCTTCGGCTGTTTTGTCATTGCCGCGGTCTCCATTTCCGGCGTGCCGCCTTTTAACGGATTTTTCTCCAAGGAGCTGATTTATGACGCCGCCCTAGAGAGAGGGA
Organism: uncultured Planctomycetales bacterium; assembly: GCA_964354335.1. Taxonomy (GTDB): domain Bacteria; phylum Omnitrophota; class Gorgyraeia; order Gygaellales; family Profunditerraquicolaceae; genus JAPLLR01. The sequence continues at coordinate 16,519 of CAYGZJ010000012.1, forward strand.
TGATATTTTACCTGGCAGCGCTTCTGGGATCATTTTTCACCGCTATTTCTTTC
>CAYGZJ010000013.1:0-16148 GCA_964354335.1 uncultured Planctomycetales bacterium
AGAATTAAACCCTTTAAGTTTCTGGCTGAAGGAGGCCTGGTCTCGCTTTCTGCGAGGCTGGGGACCTGCGGGTTTATCGCCTACTATTTTAAGATGGTCTCTCCGGTGACCATTTTAGCCAATATCCTTATAGTTCCTTTGGCCGCCATGATCACCTTATGCGGTATCTGCCTGGTTTTCGTCGGGCTGTTACTGCCTCCGGTTGCCCCCTATTTTGCCTTGACCAGCGAACTGGCAGTCACTCTCCTGGTCAGGCTCAACCTATTCTTAAGCGCCATCCCAGGGGCTTGTTTTAGCCTGTCTTAAGTTAAGATTTTTTGGTTTTTCTGCCAATTATATGTTATACTTTTACCCTTATCAGGAGGGGAATATGTTTTTTAACAGATGGATAACAGGAGTATTTGCTTTATTGCTTTTACTCGCCATAAATGGCGATTGCTTTGCTGAAGATCGCTCAAGCTTGGTGATCGGCCCGGGAGAGTCGCTTGTTCTTGGCCCGGAAGAGTCGTTTGTTATTAACGGTATGCCCGGATTTAACTTCCCTTCCCAACAGGGCGGGCCGAAAATAAATATGTATCCTTCGAATCCCGTTTCTTCGCTTAATGTAATGCAGACAGGGACAATTGCCATGCCTCTAAATAATAAAATCGAGAATCAGGTGTCAGGTTCAATCTCTGCTTTAAGCGCGCAGAATACCCTTAATCAGGGCCGGTTGGGGCCGGCATTTGAAACTGCTACCTTGGCACAGGCTGTACCGGCACCAAGAAGCGCTTCGTTATCGTATGGTTCGATAACGGTAGATGGCGTAGATTTATTACGAGCCTATAATGCTTCTTCAGTGATGAATTTGGAAGGCTGTCAAATGGCAGCCAGGGTGGCTAAGGACCGGCAGGGGAGCGTGCGGCTGAGTAATTAAGCCGTTATTTCCCGCGACAACTTAATAAGCCAGCTACGATAACCCTATGCAAACCAGGGGCTTGCATAGGGTTTTTATCTATAATGGTAGATTGACAAACGCCCCGCCTTATGCTAACATTTATCTTATTATGCGACGGACAACTATCCTGATTTTAGCTTGTATCTGGGTTGTATCTATAAGCCCTGCTTACGCTTACTGGATCTGGACTCCCAAGACCGGCAAGTGGGTCAATCCAAAGACCATGGTTAAGCCGACTCCTAAGGAGCAGTTTGATTATGCTATGGAGTTTTATAACCTCAAGAAATACGATGATGCTATAAGGGAGTTTAAAAAACTGGTCAAGGCCTATCCAAAGTCTTTTGAGGCTTCTGAGGGACAGTATTATTTTGGCAGGGCCGAAGAAGAAAAGGGTAATCTTTACGATGCTTATCTAGCTTACCAGAAGGTGGTGGATAAGTATCCTTTTTCAGAGAGGACTAAAGAGATCATTGAGCGGGAGTATAATATTGCTGAGGCATTTATGTCCGGAGAGAAGCGTAAGGCAATGGGCGTGCCGCTTCCGGTAGAAAATCCTTCAATCGAAATATTCGCGAAGGTTGTGGAAAATTCCACCTATGGGCCGTTGGCGCCCAAGGCAGAGTATAAATTAGGCCTGGTATTAAAAGGCCTGCTGCGCTATGACGAGGCAGAGGAGGCTTTTAGTAAGGTGATCACCAGCTATCCTGACAGCGAGTGGGCATCTCCGGCAAAATTCCAGATCGCTTCCTGCCAAGCCCTGGTATCCCGGGGGCCGGAATATGACCAGGGTGCTGCCGGCGAGGCCAAGCAGAAGTTCGAAGAGTTTGTCCGGGAGCATCCGGACGCGGTCCTTACCAAAGAAGCGGAGCAGAATATTTACAAATTGCGCGACCGTGAAGCGGAGAGCAGTTTTAATATAGCGCGTTTCTACGAAAAACAAAAAGCGTATAAAGCGGCAAGGATCTATTACCAGGATACCATCAAGAAATATCCGGACAGTCTCTGGGCAGCCAGGGCTGCGGAGAGAATGAAGATATTAGAGAGCCTGGAGAAGAAGAAATGATAAAAAATAGAGCGCTTAATTTATGGGCTTTGGTCTTTTTGGGGACTATGGTCATCTGGGCCGCAGGATGCGGTTATACCACACATTCCATGATCTCCGGAAAATGGAAGACTATTTATATTACCCCGTTCCTCAATAAGGTCGATCTTACCCAGGAGACCTATACCGCCAGTAAATACCGTATCTACCGGCCGCTTATGGAAACGGATATCACAAGAGCCGTAGTCAACCGCTACCTTTTCGACGGAAATTTAAAGCCGGTCAAGGAAGAGCAGGCGGATCTGACCTTAAAAGGCGAACTTATTGAGTATCGAAAGATCCTTTGCGCTATGTCAATAATGACGAGGACGCGGTATTGGAATACCGTGTTAATATAGTCGTCAATATCACCCTTTGGGACAATAAAGAGAAAAAGATCGTCTGGGATGAACCTGGGTTTACCGGAGACTACACCTATTTTACCCAGCCTCAGGGAGCCACCCCGGCGCTATCCGAAGACCAGGCGATCAGCAACGCCATTACTGATTTGGCCCGCCGGATTATCGAGCGCACGGTTGAGCAGTGGTAAACAAATGGTCTATCTTTTCATCGGCCAGGACAGTCTTTCCAAAGACCTGCAGCTTAAAAAGCTAAGGCAGGAATTCCTTCCTAAATCCACCGAACAGTTCAATCTGGATATCCTCTACGCTAAAGACCTAAGCCTTAAGGGTCTCCAGGAGAAATTCCTTAGCCTTCCCGTAGGCAATCCCAAACGGATAATCGTTATTAAGAATGCGCAGGATCTAAAAGATGACAGCAGGGAGTTTTTGTCTAACTATGTATTAAAGCCGTATCCGCAGCTTGTCTTGGTACTGGATATAAGCAATTCGGAGAAAAACGAAGCCTTTGTCCGGGGCCTAAGTAAGCACAGTCAGGTAGTGCGGTTTAAAGAAGTGATACCGCCGAACACCTTTACCTTAAGCCGCTTTATCCAGCAACGCAAGGCGGATCTGGCTTTACATATTCTTAAGCAACTTTTAGATGACGGTGAGAAGCCAGAGCGGATTTTAGGCGGATTGCGCTATGTATGGGAAAAAGATCCGCTTAGCCCTTTGGAGTCCCGCAGGAGATTAAAGCTCTTGCTTAATTGCGATATTGACATAAAAAAAGGCAGGTTGAAGCCTGCCTTTGCTTTGGAAAAACTAGTGATCAGCTTATGCGGTTTTGCTAAGCCGTTTGGCTAAGCGCGATTTCTTGCGGTTTGCTGTCGCAGGATGGATGATGTGCTTTTTCGCCGCCTTATCCAGAGTAGAGAATGCCTTTTGCAGGGCAACTTTTGCTTCTGCGATTTTCTTCTCCGATATAAGGGCCTGGAACTGCTTGAGTGCCTTTTTAAGCTGCTGTTTTACTTTGAGATTGCGCAGATGTCTTTTTTTATCCGCGCGGTTTCTTTTGAGTGATGTTCTGCGTCTGGGCATTTTGTTCTCCTTAATGACCCCGCCAAAGGCGGGGGAATTCAATTTGTAAGATAAGTTACCACATTTAGCTTCCTATGTCAATAAACAAATCCATCGCCAAATCAGCATCTGTTATCGGACTGGCTACGCTTTGCTCCCGGATCCTGGGTTTTGTCCGAGATATGGTCATTGCCCGGCTTTTCGGCGTCTATACCGTAGCCCAGGCTTTTGTCATTGCCTTTCGCATCCCTAATCTTTTCCGCGATTTTATCGGTGAGGGTGCTACCAATGCCGCCTTTGTGCCGGTTTTCACCGAATATCAGCTCAAGCGCTCAAAAGAGGAATTCTGGCAGCTTGCGAATATAGTTTTAAATCTGCTCTTAGTCACCCTCTCCGTTATCACTCTTTTGGGCATTGTTTTCTCGCCGCTTATCGTGCGCTTGATGGCACCCGGTTTTATCAGTGACCCGCAGAAGTTTGAGGCGACAGTAACCCTTACCCGCTGGATATTCCCGTATCTATTATTGATCTGTTTAGCCGCCTATGCGATGGGGGTGCTTAATTCGCTGAAGCATTTCGCGCTTCCCGCTTTTGCGCCATGCCTTTTGAATATCTCGATCATTGTTTTTGCGATGATTTTCGGCGAAGGGATCAAGGGATTAGCGCTTGGCGTGCTGGTAGGCGGAGTATTGCAGCTTGCCGTGCAGGTCCCGCTTTTATACAGAAAGGGCATGCGCTTTAAGCCGGAATTAAACCTGAAACATCCCGGGGTGCGGGAGATCTTTAAATTAATGGTACCGCGGACATTCAGCTCCGGGATTTATCAGCTTAATAATTTTGTGGATTCTATTTTCGGCTCCCTTGCCTTTATTGTAGGTGAGGGAGGTGTCGCGGTTTTATATTTTTCATACCGGCTAATTCAGTTCCCGCTCGGACTTTTCAGCACTGCCCTCTCGCAGGCGGTGCTGCCGACATTTTCCTCGCAGGCATTAGAGGAGAATCAGGAGAACTTGAAACGCACTCTTTCCTGGGGCCTGCGCGCGACATTGTTTGTATTGATCCCGGCTTCGGCTGCGCTTATGGCACTGGCAAAGCCGATAATTCTGACAATTTTCGGCGGCGGAAGATTTGACAGCTATTCTGCTCAGGCTACCGCCGCCGCGCTTATATTTTACAGCATTGGATTGACCGCCTACGGGATCAAGCGGATAGCCCAGTCCTGTTTTTTTGCCCTCAAAGACACCGTCACTCCGACCAAGATCGCCGGATTAGCCCTGATAATGAATATTATTCTGAACGCGGCGCTGATGTTTCCGCTAAAGATTTCCGGTATCGCCCTGGCTACCTCTATATCGGGGATCGTCGCATGCGCGCTTTTGCTGAGGATATTAGAGAAGCGTATCGGTGATTTCGGGAATAAGCAGATAGCGATTTCATTCCTTAAGATCCTGGCGGCGAGTATCTGTATGGGTGCAGCCTGTTATTTTATCTCACAAAATCTCTCTGGGATGAATAAATTTATTCAGCTGGGGCTTGAAATTTTCAGCGGAATCACAGTATATGTTGTGTCCTGTCTTGTTTTTAGGGTTTCGGAGATGCGGGAGCTGTGGAAGTGGGTGGGCAAGCGTAAGAAACTGTAGCAGTTTAACTGGTGACGTTGTGTCCCGACGTTCCCCCGACGATATATCGGGTTCGGTCGGGATCCCGACTTTTCGTCGGGAACATGGTGACCTGATGACATCTAGTTTACGAGATAAAATAGCGAAAATTCCGGAAGCGCCGGGCGTGTATTTGATGAAGGACGCCGGCGGCAAGATTATTTATGTGGGCAAGGCCAAGTCACTTAAAAAAAGGCTCTTGACCTATCTTGCCCGTGATCTTTCTACCAAGACGCTGATCCAGATGCGCAGCGTTACGGATATCGAGGTTCGCCTTTGTCCGACCGAGAGCTTAGCCCTGCTTTTAGAAGCCGCGCTGATCCATAAGCATAAGCCAAAATACAACATATCGCTGCGCGACGATAAAAGTTTCCCGTTGATCAAGATCACCAACGAAGATTTCCCCGCGATCTGTGTCACGCGCAAGAAAGAGCCTGATGGGGCCCGGTATCTTGGCCCCTACACCAGCGCCAATCTTTTGCGTGAAGCTTTAAAGATCATCCGCCGCAGTTTTCCTATTCGTTCCTGTAAGACTCTGCCAAAGAAAGCCTGTCTTTATTACCGGGTGAATTTATGCCCCGGCCCATGTGTCGGAAAGATAAGCAGGAAGGATTACGAGAGAACCATCGGGCATGCTATTCTTATCCTGGAGGGTAAAACCGATGCCCTGATAAAGAATTTAGCCAATGAAATGAAGCGGCATTCTGAAAATAAAGAATTTGAAAAAGCCGCTCAAGTCCGCGATCAGATGGCAACGCTAAGCGCGCTTTCTACGATACGTCCGGGGTTCAGCAGTAACGATGAAATGCAGGACCTAAAGGACCTGTTGCAGCTTAACAAGCTCCCTGAACGCATCGAATGTTTTGATATCGCCAATATTTCAGGAAAAGAAGCGACTGGGTCGATGGTCAGCTTTTGGAGGGGCAAGCCTGATAAGGATAATTACCGCCGCTTTAAGATTAAAACCGTTTATGTAGTCGATGATTATGCCATGATGCAGGAGGTGGTGCGCAGGCGCTATTCTCGCGTAGTGGAGGCTAAACTACCTAAACCGGATTTAATCATTATCGACGGCGGAAAAGGGCATCTGATGACCGCGGCAAAGGTGCTTTTGGATTTTGGCCTGCCTATACCCATGGCCAGCATCGCCAAAGAAGAAGAGAATATTTACCTGTTGGGCAAACCTAATCCGATACAGCTGAAATCTGATACGCCGGCGCTGAATTTAATACGCCGGGTGCGGGATGAGGCGCACCGCTTCGCGCAGGCGTACCATCATTTGCTGCATCGCAAGAAGATAATCGGTAAGTAGCGTTAATTTCGTTAGTTTCGTTAATTTCGTTGAGTTCGTTTTAAAACTTTTAAAACGATAATAACGATATTAACGAGAATAACGAACCAAACGTTTATATGACAAAATTTGCTAAAAAGGTCTATAAAATAGTCGCCGCTATACCGATTGGCGAAACCCGCAGCTACAAGTGGGTGGCGCAGAAAGCCGGCAGGCCGCGGGCCTACCGCGCAGTGGGGAACATGCTGAATAAGAACCCCTGGCCGATAATCATACCTTGTCACCGCGTGGTGAAAAATGATAATAATCCGGGGGGCTATGTTTTCGGCACAAAGAAAAAAATTGCCCTGCTGCAATTAGAGAGAGAAGTCAAAGCATGTCTGGCGAACAGAGAATAAGGGCTGTCCTCTATTATATAAGCCTGGTCAGTTTTTTTATGGGCCTGCCGTTTATTCTCTCATTCTCCTTAGGATATAAATTCAATCCGCGCACCTTTAAGTTTACAAAGACCGGGCTCCTTTTTATCAAAACCCAGCCTCCGGGCGTCAATATTTATCTGGATGGAAAACTGCTTAACGAAAAGACCCCCACGACTATAAACGAGGCGTTGCCGGGCCAGTACAACATCAGGCTGGAGCTAGAAAAGCATTACACCTGGTTTGGTGATGTGCAGGTTGATGCCGGTAAGGTAACATATCTTGACAAAGTGGTCCTTTTTCCCATGCGGCCGAATATCAAGCAGCTAAACAAAGAAGAGGTCTCTGACTTTTGGGTGGACAGGGAAAGCGAAAGGATTTATTACGTCGACTACGGCAAGAATATTGTTTACAGGTCGGATTTTGACGGCAGCCAATTCCGTGCTATCGCGCTCCTGCCGCAGAAAATCTCTTCTTTAAAGGAGCTTAAGATTTCTCCGGACAGGGAGAAGCTGCTGTTTTTTAACGAACATCAGATCCTGATCGTGTATCTTGAGCCGTTGAAATATCCTTTTGTCCTGGAATATCCCGATGAGATAATCTTGCATGCTTTCTGGCATTCGGATAGCTATCATCTGGTGCTGGTGACCAGCAAGAACATACAGGCGCTGGAGGCAAAGCTGGAGCCGGTTAAGGTACATCTGGCCAATGTCACCAGGAAAGACTGCAGCGCATTCTATGACCAGGAGAAAGATATCCTCTATTTTCTTGATTCCCAGAAAGCGGCGGACGGAAGGTATTATGACAATCTCTATAAGATGGAACTAATCAATAAGATATTTACTTTTCAGGACTTAATCAAGACAAAGACTGATGAGAAAGACTAAAGGGATAAGAAGATTCTTTGAGATCCTTCCCGGGGCGACTTCCTGGGCGATCATCGTTTTCTTTGTTTTTCTGGCGATTTTTAATCCGGTCACCTGCGCGGTTATCATTATTATTTTTGATTTTTACTGGATCATCCGCACCACCTACCTGACTACATTATTGATCATGTCGCACCGTAAATTATTCAAGCAGATGGATAAAGATTGGTTAAGCCAGTGCCAGTCGCTTGGAAAGGATTGGCAGAAATTGTATCATCTGGTGATCTTCCCGGTGTATAAGGAAGGGCCGGAAGTCTTGCGGCCGTCTTTGGCAGCCCTGGAGGAGTGCCATTATCCCAAAGATAAAATGATCGTGGTGGTTTCTTTTGAAGAGCGCAATCCTAAAGCACGGCAGACCGCAAAAGTGCTCGAAGATGAATTTGGGCATAAGTTCTTTCAGTACCTTTCCGCTTTTCATCCGGACGGACTTCCTCAGGAAAGTAAGATCAAAGGCGCAAATGCCACTTGGGCCGGAAAGCGGGCAAGGGAGTTGTTGGATTCAAAGAAAATACCCCTGGAACAGGTGGTTGTTTCATGCTTTGACGCGGATACATGCGTAGGAATTGAGTATTTTGCCTGTTTGACCTATCACTTTCTGACCTCTCCTAAGCCGCATCAGGCAAGCTATCAGCCGATCCCCGTATATAACAACAATATCTGGCAGGCGCCTTCCTTAGCGCGCCTGGTTGAGATAAGCGGCTCTTTCTGTCAGATGATCGAAAGTATGCGCCTTGAGAAATTCGTGACTTTTTCCAGCCACAGTATGAGTTTTAAGACGCTTGTAGATATCAACTACTGGCCGCTGGACATGATTTCCGATGATTCGGTGATTTACTGGAAGGCCTACCTTCATTTTAACGCAGATTACCGGGTTGTGCCGTTGTATATAACCGTTTCCATGGATGTGGCGTACGCGGATACGTTTATCAAGACCATAAAGGTGCAGTATAAACAAAAACGCAGGTGGGCCTGGGGAGTGGAGAATTTCCCGTTTCTGATGCACGGTTTCATGCGCAATCGAAAGATACCGCTTATGCAGAAGCTGCGCCGGGGATTCAATCTTTTTGAGGGGCATATCACCTGGGCAGTCTGGTCGCTGATTTTTACCATCATAGCACCCCTTCCCATTTTATTAGGCGGCAAGATATTCAGTTCTATGGCCATCGGGTATAACCTGCCTAAGATCGCCGGACTGCTGCTTAACTTTACGCTGGCTACGAGCTTAGTATGGATTGTCTTGAGCCGCATGATCCTGCCTCCCAGGCCCAAAGGGGTGAGCTGGACAAAGAATGTGGTGATGATGCTGGAATGGCTGCTTGCGCCTTTTATTGTCTTGATTTTAGGCTCTCCCCCGGCACTTGACGCCCAGACGCGGCTGATGCTGGCAAAATACATGGAATTTAATCCTACTGAAAAAGGCAATAAAGTGGTATAATAAAAAAACTGGAGGCAATTAAAGTATGAAGATAAGAGAACTTATAAAACTGATGGTTGAGCGCAACGCCTCGGACTTGTTCTATCGCGCCGGAGGAGTGCCGCGCTTGCGCTTGGATGGCGAAGTGATCGTGGTCGATGACGCGGTTCTTTCTATTGACGATGTGACCAAGGCAGTGGAGGAGATAACCACGCCCCGGCAGAGGGAATCCTTTAAGAATGATCTTGATGTTGATTTTGCGTTATATCTTGAAGAGTTTACGCAGCGTTTCCGCGTCAGTATTTTTGTGCAGCGCAACTGGCCTTCTATTGTCATCAGGAACATCCGTAACGTCGTTCAAAGCTTCGAAGAGCTGAACTTGCCGGGGGATGTCCTGAAAAAGCTGGCTATGGAACCGCGGGGACTGGTGCTCTTGACCGGAAGTATGGGCAGTGGTAAATCCACGACCATCGCCACTATGATCGAGCACATCAACGCTAATGCCAAGAAGCATATCCTGACCGTTGAAGAACCCATTGAATTTACTTTCCGGGATAAGAAATCCTTGATTAATCAGCGGGAGCTGGGATTAGATGTTTCCTCATATCCGGTAGCGCTGCGCTCACTTACCCTGCAAAGCCCGGATGTGATCTTTATCGGTAATATCCGCGACCAGGAAACTATGGCTGCAGCGCTGACTGCCGCGGAGACCGGAGTTTTGGTTTTAAGCACCCTACACACTGTCAATGCCAGCCAGAGCGCGGAGCGTATTATTAACTTTTTTCCTCCGCACCAGCATCAACAGGTAAAAAACCAGCTGGCGTATCTGCTTAAAGGAGTAGTCTCCCTGCGGCTCATACCTTCTCAGGACGGCCGCGGCCGCCTCCCGGCCTATGAGGTGATGCTGCTGACCCCTACTATCAGCCGCCTTATGCGGGAAGGCAAGATCTGGGAGATGCCGCAGTTTATCCGTGACGGTGAGATCTTCGGTATGTGCACATTCACCCAGTCGCTTATCCGCATGGTGCGCGACGGAAAGATCACTGAAGAGCAAGCTGCGTCTTTCGCGGACAACCGCGATGAATTCATGTTAGCCCTAAAAGGCATACGCAACGCCTAAACAGTAAAACATAAGGAGTACGAATGTTAGAAGATATTAAGTCAACGCTATCACTGCTTGCCGCCCGCCTGGATAACCTACGAGGGTATCTTTGACGTAGATAAAAAAAAGAAATCCATCGAAGAGTTGTCTCTGAAGATGTCCGGAGCCGGATTCTGGGATGATACGGAGACTTCTACCAAAACCGTCAAAGAACTTAAAAAATTAAAAGCAACGGTTGAGCCCTGGGAAACGGCCTTGCGTAAACATCAGGAGCTAGCCGAGTTTGCCGCGATTTTAAAGGTTTCGGATAATGATCTTATCCTGGATCTTGTACGCAACACCGAAAACCTTAACGCAGAGGTTGATAAGCTTGAGTTTAAGACGCTTCTAGGTGCTGCCCTTGACAGTAATAGCGCGATCCTTAGCATCAATGCCGGAGCCGGCGGGACAGAGTCGTGTGACTGGGTGAGCATGCTCTTTCGTATGTATATCCGCTGGGCGGAAAATCACGGTTACGAAGTTAAGAGTATCGATGTGCTTGCCGGAGAAGAGGCAGGGATAAAAAATATCACTGTCTTGATCGAGGGAGAATACGCCTACGGTTATCTTAAGACCGAACGCGGGGTGCATCGGTTGGTGCGTATTTCTCCTTTTGACTCTAATAAGCGCAGGCATACCTCTTTTGCCTCAGTTGATGTGATCCCGGAGATTGAGGAAGATGCGGATATAAAACTTGAGGAAAAAGACCTGCGCATCGAGGTTTATCGCTCCAAGGGCGCCGGAGGCCAGAGTGTAAATACCACGGATTCAGCGGTCAGGATCACCCATGTTCCCACCGGTATGGTGGCGCAATGCCAGAACGAACGCTCTCAGCATCAGAATAAGCAGACGGCGATGAAAATCCTGAAAGCGCGACTTTATGCCCTGGAGCAGCAGAAAAAAGAAGAAGAGTTGCAGAAACACTATGGGGGCGATAAAAAAAAGATAGAATGGGGCAGCCAGATCCGCTCATATGTCTTGCATCCCTATACATTAGTCAAGGACCACCGCACCGGATATGAGACCGGGGATGGTAATAAAGTACTGGACGGCGGAATAGATAGGTTTATCGAAGAGTACCTGAAGTTCACAGCGAATAAAAACAGAAGTTAAATTCAAAGTTCAAAACTCAAAATTCAAAACAAATTAAAAGCCTAAAGGTCAAAACGAACCCTTTTAAACTTTGATTTTTGAGCTTGTTTTGAATTTTAGACTTTAAACTTATTTAAAACTATGCTTGGATTTATCCGAGAAAACATGCTCAGGCAGAAACAGGCGGCGATAAAAAAGCGCTACCCGGCGGTGAATATTATTTTACACCTGGAGATGCCCAGCCCTTCCATGGATAAGATGGTGGAGGTAAGCCGGATCGTAAACGAGGTCAACGCGCTTGAACCTAAGATTATCAGCCTTTCCGATGATGTCCTCAGACAAAAGACCATTGGATTTAAGGAGCATATTCTAAAGAAAGACCAGGAAGTGGCTGATGAAATCAGGGCCCTGGAAGAGCATATGCTTTCCGTGGCCATACCCGAAGATAAGGAGCGGCTTAAGGAAAAGATCAGACATACAAGGAGCAGGGTTTTTGAAGAGATTCTACCCGAGGCCTTTGCCGTGGTGCGGGAGGCATCAAAACGCACTATTGGTTTGCGGCATTTTGACGTGCAGATTGCCGGAGGTATTGTACTGCATGAGGGAAGGATCGCGGAAATGGCTACCGGAGAAGGAAAGACGCTGGTGGCGACCCTGCCCGCATACTTAAATGCGTTGCTGGGTAAGGGGGTGCATGTGGTCACGGTCAATGATTACCTGGCCCGGCGCGACCGCGAATGGATGGGGCCTATCTATGAGTTTCTGGGGCTGACGGTGGGTACGATCCAGCATGATATGTCCGATGAAGAACGCAAGATCGCCTACTCCTGCGACATCACCTACGGGACAAATAACGAATTCGGTTTTGATTACCTGCGCGACAATATGAAGTACAGCATGCAGGAGCTGGTGCAGCGGCCGTTTTATTACGCTATCGTTGACGAAGTAGATTCGATCCTGATCGATGAGGCGCGCACTCCGCTGATCATCTCCGGGCCGGCGGAGGAATCCACCGATAAATATTTCATCATCAATAATCTTCTTCCGAGGCTTAAGGGGAAAATGATCCTGGAGCGGGATGAGATCGAGGCCAAGCATAAGGGGGTTGATTTTGCCAAGGGCTTCGATTATATCGTAGATGAGAAAGCGCATACCGCCTATCTTACTGAAGAAGGGGAAACCAAAGCCTGCGCATTGCTTAACCTGGACAGCCTTCATGATATTGAAAGCGTTGAATGGCGCCATCATATCATCCAGGCATTATGCGCCCACAGCCTCTACAAGCGGGATGTTGATTATGTGATCAAGGACGGACAGGTGATCATCGTAGATGAGTTTACCGGCAGAATGATGCCGGGGAGGCGTTGGTCAGACGGGCTGCATCAGGCAGTGGAGGCTAAGGAAGGCCTGAAAATCGAACGCGAAAATCAGACTCTGGCTACCATTACCTTCCAGAATTATTTCCGCATGTACGAAAAATTGGCGGGTATGACCGGGACGGCTTTTACCGAAGCCAATGAATTTAAGAGCATTTATCAGCTGGATGTCGTAGTGACTCCTACCAACCGGCCTCTGATCCGCGCCAACTATCCTGATTGCGTATATAAAACAGAAAAAGAGAAATTTACTGCGGTAGTTAATGAGATCGCAGAACTTTATGAGTCCGGAAAGCCGGTTCTGGTCGGAACTATCTCTATTGAGCGTTCTGAGTTGCTTGCGGAGATGCTCAAGCGCCGTGGCATACAGCACCAGGTGCTTAATGCCAAATATCATGAGATGGAGGCGCAGATCGTCGCGCAGGCCGGCCGGTTCAAAGGGGTGACTATCGCCACAAATATGGCTGGCCGCGGTACGGATATCCTTTTGGGCGGTAACCCGAATTTTATGGCCAAGAACCTTGCTTTGCAGACATGTAAACCCGAGGATCCTAATTTTCCGGATGAGTATAAGCGGATCTTTGAGCGCTATAAACAGGAGACTCAGGCTGAGCATGATAAGGTAGTAGGCTTAGGCGGGCTGCATGTTTTAGGTACGGAGCGGCATGAAGCGCGGCGGATTGATAATCAGTTGCGCGGAAGAAGCGGCCGCCAGGGAGATCCGGGTTCCTCGCGGTTTTATGTAGCGCTGGAAGATGAACTGATGCGCCTTTTCGGCTCTGACCGGCTGATGGGCCTGATGAATACACTGGGACTCGAGGAAGGCCAGGTCATTGAGCATCCCTGGGTCTCTAAGTCCATTGAGATCGCGCAGCGGCGCGTAGAGCAGCATAACTTTGAGATCCGCAAGCAGCTGCTGGAATATGACAATGTCATGAATAAGCAGCGCGAGATCATCTATAGCCAGCGCCGGGAGATTTTAGAGGGCGCTTCCTTAAAAGAGAACGTCCATGAATTACTGGCTAAACATATTGATGAGCTGGTAATGCTGCATACGGGTACAGAAGCAGGCCATGAGCCTGATATCGTAGCGTTAGTCAGCGCAGTAAAACTAAAATTCGGGGTTGAGCCTGTCGGCGCGCAGTTAGAAAAATTGGGCATCGAAGAGATTAAAAGCCAGATACAGCAACAGCTGATCCGGGCTTATGAAGACAAGGAAAGGAATTTCGGCGAAGATCTGATGCGGCATCTTGAGCGCATGATCTATCTGCAGGTGCTTGACAGTAAATGGAAGGACCACCTCTACGCGATGGATTATTTGCGCGAGGGGATCGGCCTGCGTGCCTACGGACAGCGAGACCCGCTGGTAGAGTATAAGCGCGAGGCCTTCAATATGTTCGGCCAGATGATCACTTCTATTGAAGATGAGGCGCTGGAGCTGGTGTTTAAATTACAGCCCGCGAAGTCCGAGCGCTTCAGAGGTGTATTTAGCGAGGTTAATCAGGAATTTTCGCATCCCGAAACAACGCGATTTCAGGCTCCGCAAAAGGAATTGACCGAAGAAGGTTTTCAGGAGGCCCGGTCCGCAAGTCCCCAGAAAACCGTACAATCATCCCATCCTAAAGTCGGACGCAATGATGCCTGTCCCTGTGGCTCAGGCAAGAAATATAAGAAGTGTTGCGGGAAGTAGCAATGCCATCAGTCGCTAGCCACCAGTCGTCAGCCAAAACCTTATTCCTTTGTATATTTTCTGCGATTTTACTCAGCATTTCTTTCTCTGCCCGTAATATCTGGCTATGCGCGTGGTTTGGTTTCCTTCCTTTATTTTTCGCGTTAGAAAAAAAGAGTAAACCAAAAGCTTTTTTTATCGCCTATCTAGCCGGAGTATTTTATTGGGCAGGGACTGTTTACTGGCTTGCCCATGTCACTCTGCCAGGGACGATGGTATTGGTATTGTATCTGGCTGTATATTTCGGTATCTTTGGCGTCATATTTTCTTATGCCTCAAATTTTCCTCCGTTCTCATCAATATTTATTCTTGCCTCAGCGTGGGTCTGCCTGGAATATATCCGCAGCTATCTTCTTACCGGATTTCCCTGGGCGCTCTTGGGGTACTCACAGTACCGTAATCTTCCGGCTATCCAGATTGCGGACATAACCGGAGCCTGGGGGGTTTCTTTTCTTATCATGATGGTCAATGTGGCGGCATTTCAGAGGTTCCGCCGTGATTTGTGTGTTCCTGATGCCAAAAAAAGTTATTTATTCGTTCTGGCATGTCTTTTTGTTGTCTGTGCCTACGGTTATTACCGGATAAATACAGTTTCTCAAATCAGAGAAGAGAAGCGCTATAGAATATGTGTTGTTCAGGCGAATATTCCCCAGGAGCTTAAATGGGATCCTCAGGCAGCGCCATCCATTGTCGATGCGTATATAAAGATTACCGGAGAAGCATTGGCAGCAGCTCCGGATATCATCATCTGGCCGGAGGCTGCCGCACCGGGGATCCTGGGGGAGGATACCGGTATATTCGAGCGTATTTTTTCGCTGGGCCGCAAGATTAAGACGCCGCTTCTTCTGGGCGCGGTGGTACGCGAGTCAGATAAATATTTCAACAGCGCGCTCATGCTCGATAGCGATGCCAGGGTCATCCGCCGCTATGATAAGCTGCATCTGGTGCCGTTTGGCGAATATATTCCCCTTAAAAAAGCCTTTCCGTTTCTGGAAACAGTTGTTCCGATCGGCGATATTGAGCGCGGCAGATATTTTACATTGTTTCCCATTTCTTCCGCTGCTTCCAAACCCAGCGCAAACTTTGCCGTATTGATTTGTTTCGAGGATCTGTTTCCGGAGCTGTCGCGGCAGTTTAGAAGACTGGGCGCGGACTTTCTGGTGAATATTACCAATGATGCTTGGTATAAGAAGTCCTCGGCTCCGTACCAGCACCTGCAGGCGTCAGTCTTTCGGTCAGTAGAGAACCGCCTGTATCTGGCGCGTTCGGCAAACACGGGGATTTCGGGTTTTATCGCTCCCAGCGGCAGGATCATCGCGGAAGTCTCAGATTCTAACGGCCGCATAATCTTTGTACAGGGATTCAAGACAGAGACAATCACTGCCGCCGCCGGGGAAAAACTGACTTTTTACAGCCGGTTCGGGGATGTCTTTGTTATCTTGTGCATATTATTTACTTTTTGTGGTATAATACCGCTTCTTAAAAAGAGGCGATGAAAAAATCTTTCTTTAGTCTTATTATATTTTTCGTTATTATCGGGGTCATCCTGACCGGCGGGTACATATTTTTACATAATGAGCGCTTTATCCCGCCGATCCGCTACAGATCAGGGCCTATGATCCGTAACGATAACCGCGGAGAAGGCCATTTTGGTACGCATCGCAGCGGC
>CAYGZJ010000014.1:0-4995 GCA_964354335.1 uncultured Planctomycetales bacterium
GTAACTCGTAATCGCGTAACTAGTAACTCGTAATTTTTAAAAAGATTACTACTTACTAGTTACGAGTTACGAGTTTACTAGTTACTAACACATGCCGCACTCCGAATTCATCCACCTTCACCTGCACACCCAATACAGCCTTCTAGACGGCGCCTGCCGTATACCGGACCTGCTTAGACGTGCGCAGGAATTTAAAATGCACTCCCTGTCCATAACCGATCATGGAAACATGTTCGGCGCGATCGACTTCTATACTGAAGCGCAGAAAGCAGGGATAAAGCCCATTATCGGCTGTGAAACATACATCGCCCCGGGAAGCCGCCTTGATAAATCCTCCAGAAGCATAGAAGAAGCAGCATATCACCTCATATTGCTTGCCCGCGATGAAACCGGCTATCAGAACCTGATGAAGCTAGTCTCTTCAGGTTACCTGGAAGGTTTTTATTACCGCCCCAGGATCGATAAAGAGATACTTTCTACGCACGCAAAAGGCCTGATCGCCTTAAGCGCCTGCCTTAAAGGAGAGATACCTTCGCTTTTGCAGCAAAATCGTTTTAATGACGCCTTAAAGATGGCGGATACATATTTAAACATCTTAGGAAAAGGGAATTTCTTTTTAGAATTGCAGGAGAATGCCATCCCAGATCAGAAAGAGGTCAACAGCGGGCTGATCAAGATCTCAAAAGAACTAGGTATTCCCGTTGTCGCCACTAACGACGTACATTATCTGGCCCGCGAACATGCCGCAAGCCATGAAGCCCTGCTATGTATTCAGACCCAGACAACCCTGGATGACCCCAATCGTATGCGTTTTCAGACCAACGAATTCTATTTTAAATCTCCCCAGGAGATGAAATCCCTGTTTAAGGAAACCCCTGAAGCGATCACCAATACCCTGGAAATAGCCCAGCGCTGCAACCTGGAGCTGGATTTCAAGAAAGTCCACCTCCCTAAATACGAGCCGCCGGTAGGAAAGACAAAAGAAGAATACCTGTTGGAATTATGCCAGCAGGGTCTTAAAAACCGCTACAGCGAGATCACTCCCGCGATAAATGAACGCCTCGAGCATGAATTAAGAATCATCAAAGATATGGGGTTTGTCAGCTATTTCCTCATCGTCTGGGACTTCATCCATTACGCAAAAAACAAGGGCATTCCGGTCGGACCGGGGCGCGGATCGGCAGCGGGAAGCTTAGTCAGCTATCTCCTGGGCATTACCGACCTGGACCCCCTGAAATACGGACTGCTCTTTGAGCGCTTCTTAAACCCGCAGCGCATGGGGCTTCCGGATATCGACATTGATTTCTGCTACGAGCGCAGGCAGGAAGTCATTGATTACGTGACAAATAAGTACGGACAGGAAAATGTCGCCCAGATCATCACCTTCGGAACCATGCAGGCGCGCGCGGTGATCAGGGACGTAGGCAGGGTCATGGGGATCGCCTACGCCGAAGTCGATCGCATCGCTAAAATGATCCAGCCTGACCCGAATTTGACCCTGCAAGACTCCCTTAATGACGAAGCGGAATTAAACGCGCTTTACAAGAGCGACCCGCAAATAACCAGACTTATCGATACCGCCCTGTCTTTAGAGGGTCTAAACCGCCACGCAT
Organism: uncultured Planctomycetales bacterium; assembly: GCA_964354335.1. GTDB lineage: Bacteria > Omnitrophota > Gorgyraeia > Gygaellales > Profunditerraquicolaceae > JAPLLR01. The sequence goes on from CAYGZJ010000014.1 coordinate 1,614, forward strand.
CGGTGCACGCCGCCGGCGTAGTCATTGCGGATAAGCCGCTAAGCAACTACAGCCCGCTCTTTAAAACCGGGGACGACCAGATCACTACCGGATTTAGCATGGGGATACTGGAAAAGATAGGGCTGTTAAAGGTGGATTTTCTGGGACTGCGCACCCTTACTGTTATTGACCAGGCGGTGAAATTAATACAGAAAACTCAAGGAAAGAACATAGATATCAATAGCCTGCCTCTTGATGACCCAAAAACCTACAAACTATTGACCTCTGCCCAGACGATCGGCATTTTCCAGATCGAAAGTTCCGGGATGCGCGATCTTCTTAAAAAACTTGAACCGGAGCATTTTGAGGATCTGATCGCGCTTTTGGCGCTGTATCGGCCGGGTCCGATCGGTTCAGGCATGTTGGATGATTTTATGAAGCGCAGGCATAATCTTATCCCGATAAAGTATGAGCACCCTAAGCTTGAGCCCATACTAAAAGAAACCTACGGGATCATGGTCTATCAGGAGCAGATCATGCAGATCGCCTCTGCCTTAGGCGGATTCAGCCTTGCCCAGGCGGATCTCCTGCGTAAAGCCATGGGGAAAAAGATCCCCGAGGTCATGGAAAAAGAGCGCATCAACTTCGTAAAAGGATGTGTTAAAAACGGGATCAAAGAAACCCTGGCCTCAAGGATCTTTGATCTGATCGATTACTTTTCCGGATATGGTTTCAACAAATCTCACTCCACCGCCTACGCGTTGATCTCTTACCGCACCGCTTATCTGAAGGCAAATTATCCGGTTGAGTTTATGACCGCGCTATTGACATCAGAACGCGATAACGCGGATAAAATCGTAGAATATGTCAATGAGGCTGAACGCATGGGGCTGGTGGTCATGCCTCCGGATATAAACGAAAGCGACATTCTGTTTAAGGCCACAGACCAGAAAACAATACGTTTCGGCCTTATCGCTATCAAGAATGTCGGCGCGGGTGCCGCGGAATCAATCATCCAGGCGCGCGCGGAGGGAAAGTTTGACTCACTGGAAAATCTCTGCCAGCGCATTGACCTTCGCCTGACCAATCGAAAAGTGATGGAAAGCCTTATAAAATGCGGAGCCCTAGACAGCTTCGTACTGCCGCGGGCAATGATGTTCGCCGGATTGGATATCATGCTGGAATCCGCATCCCGCACCCAGAAAGAAAAGGCCAAGGGGCAGCTTTCTTTCTTCGACAAGGGCCTTTCTGAGAACGGATTCAAGAATCCCGCAAATACCCTTACGCATGTAAAGGAATGGCCCGAACCGCAATTACTTGCCTTTGAAAAAGAGATGATCGGATTTTACATCAGCGGTCACCCCTTGGCGCGTTACGCAAAACAACTCAAGCATTTCACCTCGACATCTATAAACAACCTCCATATGCACCATGACGAGGACGAGGTAAAAATAGTCGGACTTATCAGCAAGATCAAACATACCATCACCCGCGCCAAACAGGAAAAGATGGCAATACTAAAAGTAGAGGACTTAGACGGGATAGTGGAAGTGTTGGTTTTCCCGCGCTCCTTCCAGAAAGTGTCACGCTATATTCAGCCGAACACCGTTGTGATGATCAGGGGAGTGCTGAATCTCAAGGAAGATACCCCGAAGATCATCGTTAATGACCTTTTTCCGCTAGATGAGATATACAAATTAGTCACCGGGGTAAAGATCAACCTCTCCGGCATACGGGAAAATATTTTTGACAGCCTCAAAGAAGTCCTTTCTTCATCGCGCGGAAATGTGCCGATCTATCTGCATATAGACACCCCGGCAAAATCAAGGGTACAGCTGGTAGTCGGTGACGCCCTATACGTATCCCCATCAGAAAAGCTCATTAATGATATCGAAAACCTCTTGGGAGACGAAAGGCTCTCCCTGGTGCTTTAGGAGCAGTTTCTGCTTGACATCGTAACTTTTTGGAGCTATTATACTTAGCAACAGGGGGAGGTGCCTAATGACGAAAAAAGATATCATTCTAAAGGTTTCAGATGACACCGGTCTAAAACAAATAGACGTAAAACAGGTTGTGCAGAGAACCTTTGACTGTATTGTGGAATCGCTGGCTCGCGGTGAAAAGATTGAGCTGCGCAATTTCGGAGTATTTAAAATAAAGCAGAGGAAAAGCCGCACCGGAAGAAATCCGCGGACAAATCAAGTCATACCTGTCCCTCCCAGAAAAGTTGTGGTTTTCAAATCCGGCTTAGAAATGAAACAGAGGATTAAATAAACACTCCCCAACCGAATATTTAGCTTTTTTCGATTTCTACACAATCTAACAGTATGTACAAACGAGTAGCAGGTACGAAAGATATCCTGCCATCAGAGATATCCAAGTGGCAAAAATTAGAAGAGGTCTCGCGCCGCATTTTCTCTCTCTATAATTATCAGGAATGCCGTCCGCCACTACTTGAAGAAGCCGCATTATTCAACCGCTCGCTTGGAGAATCAGCCGAAATAGTCCAGAAACAGATGTTCCTTATCCAAAATAAGGAAGAAACATACGCCCTGCGTCCTGAAGGCACAGCCTCAATGGTGCGCTGCTACATAGAGAATAACCTGGATAAAGTCAGCGTTTTCCAGAAACTTTATTATATCGGGCCGATGTTCAGGCTAGAGAGGCCGCAAAAGGGAAGGCTGCGCCAGTTTCACCATATCGGCTGCGAGGTGATCGGCTCAGCTGATCCAAACTTAGATGTTGAAGTGATCGCCATTGCGGATAAATTGCTTAAAGAATTCGGGGTTGAAGGCTATAAGATCAAGCTAAACAGCTTAGGCTGCGCTAAAGATAAAATCGAATTAAGCAAATTCCTGCATAAAGAACTTAAAAATAAACTTCCTAAGCTTTGCGAAGAATGCCAAAGGCGCTATGAAGGCAACATTCTGCGCATCCTTGACTGCAAGAATGAACCCTGCCAGGAAACAGTAAAGGGAATCGAGCTTAAGGACCAGCATATCTGCGAAGCCTGTAAAACTCACTTTGAGAAGGTCCAACAGGGCCTGAACGCGCTAAATATCCAGTACGAACTCATTCCATATCTAGTTCGCGGCTTAGATTACTACACAGGCACTGTTTTTGAGATATCCCACAAAGATTTAGGCGCTCAGGATGCCCTGGGAGCCGGAGGAAGATATAATAACCTGGTCAAGGAACTGGGCGGCCCGGATGTGGGCGCTATTGGATTTGCGTTCGGAGTAGAAAGGTTATTGCTTGTCGCCAAACTAGAAACAGGGGACCCAAACAAAAATTTAGTCTATATCATCACCCTGGGTGATGAAGCCAGGCGTTATGGCGTAGAACTTCTCGGCGCCCTGACCAGCAATGGAATAGCCGCTGACACAGATTACGAAGGAAAATC
>CAYGZJ010000014.1:5095-15223 GCA_964354335.1 uncultured Planctomycetales bacterium
TCGGCGCCCTGACCAGCAATGGAATAGCCGCTGACACAGATTACGAAGGAAAATCTTTAAAAGGCGCGATGCGCCAGGCAAATGACCTATCGGCAAAGAAGGTCGTCATCATCGGCGAAAACGAGCTTAAGAATAAAACGGCTACAGTAAAGGATATGGTTTCGGGAGAGCAGAGAGAAACAAAAATAGAGAATTTAATAGAAGAGTTGCGTGATAAATCACAAATCACGAATTCCAAATAACAAACAATACCAAAATTCCAATGACCAAAAAGAATTTCTTGTGATTTCAGTCATTTTATATTTGAATTTGTTTGTGGTTTGTTAATTGTAATTTGTAATTTAAATTGAGGCCCTAAAATGTTACGAACACACACCTGCGGTGAACTATCAGCAGCTGATGTAGACAAGGAAGTAACGCTTTGCGGTTGGGTTGCCAGGCGCCGCGATCATGGTAAGTTGATCTTCATTGATATCAGAGACAGAGACGGATTTACGCAAGTCGTATTCATTCCTAAGGAATCAGGCCCGGCGCATCAATTAGCACAAGAGCTGCGCAGCGAATTCGTGATCAAAATAAAAGGCAAAGTGAATAAGCGCCCCGCAAACACCGTCAACACCAGGATCAAGACCGGCGAGATCGAGGTTTTGGCTAAAGAGCTGGAAGTACTTAATCCCAGCAACAACCCGCCTTTTGAAATCGAAGATGATATCGAGATCAGCGAAGATGTCCGCCTCAAATACCGCTACTTAGATTTGCGCCGAAGAAAAGTATTCGAAAACTTTCTCTTACGCGACAAGCTCTACAAAACTATCCGCGCCTATCTAGGAAAACACGGTTTTATCGAATGCGAGACTCCGATCTTGACCAAATCCACTCCGGAAGGCGCCAGAGACTATTTAGTCCCGTCGCGGCTTAATCCCGGCCAGTTCTACGCATTACCGCAATCACCGCAATTGTTCAAGCAGATCCTTATGGTAAGCGGCATTGAGCGCTATTACCAGATTGCTAAATGTTTCCGCGATGAAGACCTGCGCGCTGACCGGCAGCCCGAATTCACCCAGCTTGACCTGGAGATGTCTTTTATTGATGAAGAGGATGTTTTTGCTTTAACTGAAGAGCTGATGCAGCTGATCCTTAAGGAACTTAAAGGCATAGACCTGACGATCCCTTTTCCGCGCATAACCTACCAAGAAGCACAGAAAAAATACAATTCCGATAAACCTGACCTGCGCCCTGAACTAAAAACAGAATTCGCGTTTGCCTGGGTAGTGGATTTCCCGCTTTTTAAATACAACACGGAAGAAAAACGATGGGAGAGCGAACACCACCCATTTACATCACCTAGCCAAGAGGACCTGGAAAACCTGGAAAAAGATCCCTCCAAAGTCAAATCCCGCTCCTACGACTTAGTGCTCAACGGCACAGAGATAGGCTCCGGATCGATCAGAATCCACAGTCAGCAATTACAGGAAAAAATTTTTAATATTATCGGAATAGATAAGGAGCAGGCCCGCAAACGCTTCGGCTTTCTCCTGGAAGCCTTTCAATTCGGCGCCCCGCCCCACGGTGGTGTTGCCTATGGCCTGGACAGGCTTTTGGCCATCCTGGCCAATGAGGCAAGCATCAGGGAAGTGATCACCTTCCCCAAAACAAGTGCGGGTGTATGTCCTTTAACCAGCGCGCCTTCTGATGTAGATGAGAAACAGCTCAAAGAGCTAAATTTAACCATTATAAAAGGGAGGGAAAAGAAATGAGAAAAGCGACATTGGCGGTAATGGTATTAATTGCTGTATTTGTCTTATCAGGCTGTGTAGCCAGGACCTATAACTTGACCAGAGACAGAGTCGATCAGGATTTAAGCGAAGGAAACAAAGGCTACCTTAAGGGGAGCGCTCCCGCGGGAAGCGAGAAAGAAAGAAGCACTACCCGCACTACCAAAGTCCTTGAGATAGAATTCGGGCCTAAAGCAAAGACTCAAAAAAAGGCGTCGCCTGCGCAGCCTGTAGCAGAACCCAGTGAAGGAAACCGCGGTTACATCACAGAGTCAGCTCCGGCAGAAACAGTTTCACCGACAGTCAGCGAACCGACTTTTGAAAAATACACTGTCGCAAGAGGCGATACCCTGCAAAAGATCTCCCAGAAGTTCTACGGAACAAGTAAAAAATGGAAAAAAATCTATAATGCCAATAAAGATACGCTCAAAGCTCCGGACAAAATTTTTCCCGGAAAGATCCTAAACATCCCCGTTGAAGCAAAATCAGAATCAGTCAAGGAAACACAAGAGAACTTAAAATAAGCCAAGGGACTTAAACTGTTAGTTTCGAATAAGCGCAGGAGTGATCCTCCTGCGCTTATTACCATAGGCAGATCATGGAAAAAATAATCAAATTAGAAACACATCAGGAAGCGCAGGCGCTTTTCGGGCCGCACGACGAAAATATTATGGCCATGGAAAAGGAGTTCAAGGTCAAAATAATCGTACGCGGAGAGCATTTGAAGATCAGCGGCACCGCCACTAATATCAAAAAAGCCAGCGAGCTGGTTATTTATATCTTAAACGCGATGCGCGGCGGACAAACTGAGCTGGGAAGAACCGATTTTACGTATCTCGTGGCGAACTTTAAGAAGCCGCGCGAAAAGCGCTCGGCTGAGGTCCCTAAAGAGGGCATTTTCCAGACTTCCAGCGGTAAACAGATCGGCCCAAAGACTAAGGGCCAGCGCGAATATGTCGAGGCGATAAAGAAACACGACATAGTCTTTGGCATGGGGCCTGCCGGCACCGGTAAGACTTACCTGGCCATGGCCTGTGCCGTGGAGGCGCTTAAAAAACAGGAAGTGCGCAGGATCATCCTGACCCGTCCGGCGGTTGAGGCAGGAGAGTCGCTGGGATTCCTCCCCGGGAATATTCACGAAAAGATTTCCCCGTACTTACGTCCGCTCTACGATGCCCTCTACGATATGATGGAGGCTGAACGCATTGAAAAATACATCGAGACCGGAATCATTGAAGTGGCCCCACTTGCCTATATGCGCGGAAGAACGCTTAACGACGCCTTTATCGTCTTGGATGAGGCCCAGAATTGCACCGCAGAACAAATGAAGATGTTCCTGACCCGCCTTGGCTTTGACTCAAAGGCTGTAATCACCGGAGACATGACCCAGAGCGACCTTCCTGACGGAAAGCCGATCGGACTTTTGCAGGCGCAGGATATCCTAAGCGATATCGAAGGCATCAAGTTTATCTACCTGACCGGATCCGACGTTGTAAGACATGCATTAGTGCAGCTAATCATCGAGGCTTATGATAAAACAAGAAAGCAAAATTAACCTGAGGTTCGTGTTCTGGTCGCTGACAGCCTTCCTGGTCAGCTTTATTATCCAGGTTAATCTGGTCGTCCCTGCATTCCTTATCGCCCTGTGCGTCTATTTATCTTCACGCAAGATGCACCTAAGAAACTGCAGATTTTTAAACCTGGTATTTCTTTTCCTGATTATTTTTGTAAGCAGCTATTTTATTTTACAGGAGAAGTGGCCGCTATTTACCATACCCTTTTCCGTAGCCCCCATGATCGCAACGCTGGTATTCAATGATATAGCGATAGCGTTCTTGCTTACCGTGGCGATCTCTTTTTCAGTTGCAAGCCTCTCGGCAAATCCCTTTGCGGTAGCCTCATTCTTCCTGATCAGCGGAACCATTTCAAGCATTTTAGTGCAGGATGCCCGCAAGCGCTCTACCATAATCCGCGCTGGGGTTATAATCGGCATCACCCAGGTCGCAACCCTCATCTTCCTAGAGCACTTGTGGATCGGCCTTCCCAACCGCTACCTGATATTCTTCGTAAACGGGATCGTCTCAAGCATTATTGTGCTTGGGGTCTTACCCATTTTTGAGTTCTTATTTAAAACAGTCACCAACGTCAGCCTTCTTGAACTGGCGGACTCAAATCATCCGCTCCTGCAGCGCATGGTCCTGGAAGCTCCGGGAACCTACCACCACAGCCTTATGGTGGGCAATCTTTCTGACGCCGCCTGCAAAGCAGTTGGCGCGAATTCTCTGCTTGCGCGTATCGGCGCTTATTACCACGACATCGGAAAGATCGAGAAAGCCAGTTATTTCAGCGAGAATCAAAGCGTGCTCGGCAGCAAACACGAAACGCTTACCGCGGATATGAGCAAGCTAATCATCATGAACCATGTCAAAGAGGGGGTGGAGCTGGCCAAGAAGCACCGGTTAAACCCGGCGATCATTGACTTTATCCAGGAACATCACGGCAGAAGCCTGGTCTATTATTTTTACCGCCGGGCTATTGAAAGCATTGAGGAAGACCGCGAGATAGCGGAAGACGGATTCCGCTATCCGGGGCCTAAACCTAAAACAAAAGAAACAGCCGTCGTATTACTGGCGGATTCAGTGGAGGCGGCAGTGCGCGCCCTCAAGGAACCGGCTGCGGCGCAGATCGAAGAAGTGGTACATAAGATCATTAATAACAAATTCATCGACGGCCAGCTAGACGAATGCGACCTGACCCTCAAAGACCTGGAAAGAATTTCCGCTGTATTCATCCGCATACTAGGCGGAATATACCACAGCAGGATCAGCTACCCGGAAGAAAAAACTCGTGAAAATAACCATAAAAAACCTGCAAAAGAAGATTCCCGTCAATCCGTCAAGGATAAGAAAAGCAATCCGTAACGCCTTAGCTTCTGAAGGCGCAAAGTTATCCGGCGAAGTCACTGTCTGCTTTATTACCGATAAACAAATAAAAAGGTTTAATAAAAAGTACTTGGGGCACAACTTTGCGACCGATGTAATCTCTTTTGACATCTCGGACAACCCAAAAAGCTTACTGTCCGACATAGCCGTATCTGCAGACACGGCCCTGCGAAACGCAAAGATTTATAAAACTTCGCCTCACTACGAACTCAACTTATATGTCATCCATGGTATTTTGCACATCCTAGGTTACGATGATAAAACCGCTCAACAAAGAAAAGTAATGGAAAAGAAGACGCGAACTATTTTGAATAAGGCGAAGATCAAATAACCGACGCTTAGCCTTCAACCGAAGGTTGAAAGCCGAAGGCTGAAGACTGAAAGCTGAAGACATGTCCATCCATAAAACAGAAGCTGTTATCCTGCAGCGCCGCAACTTCCGGGAGACTTCCCTGATCGCGGATTTCTTCACCCGGGATTTCGGAAAAATAAGCGGGCTATTAAAGGGCATCCGCACTGAGCCAAAAAAGTTCGCCAGCACCATGGAGCCGTTTTCTTTCAACGAGATCATCTTCTATGAAAAAAGGCACTCGTCGCTTCATCTGGTCAGCCAGGCTGACAACCTCTCTAATTTCGACGCGATCAGAAACAGTATGACCAAGATCGGCATCGCCAGTTACATGATGGAGCTTTTGAGCGCGGTCATGCCGCAGGAAGATAAGAACGAAGAGGTCTTTAATCTTACGCTTTTGTGCCTTAATGAACTTACCCTTACCAATAATCCGGAAAAGATAATGACGATTTTTAAGATCAAGATGCTGGCACTCTCCGGATTTAAGCCACATTTTGATTCATGTATCTCTTGTCAGGAGCGCATCTTAGGCCAGGCAAAATTCAGCCTTATGTTAGGAGGCCTGCTTTGCCCGCGCTGCAGCCCTAAAGACCTGGCAAGCCGCTCGATTTTCAGAGGGACCATCGCCTCGATACTGCATATCGAGAAAAACGACTTCAGAAACAATCTTAACCTTGGCTTAAATCCTGATATCAAACGGGAGCTGGAAGTAATTCTTAATGCCTTTATAAATTTCCATCTTGAAAAAGAGCTCAAGTCGCAGAAAGTTTTAGCTAAGTTGGCGGTACCAGTATAATTTAGACTTTGAATTTTAAACTTTATTCTCGGGAGGTTTTATGAAAATAGTAATCGTAGGTGCTGGCTCAATGGGTTCTCTGATCGCCGCCTACTTGTTAAAATCAAAAGAAGAGATCTGGATCCTGGATAAAAATAAGGAGCGGGCAGACCGTATCCGTGAAGAAGGCATGTCAGTAGAAGGCGTCTCGGGAAACTGGAAGGCAGCGGTAAAAATAACCACCGTGCCCTCTGAGATCCAAAATGCTGACCTGATCATAATCTGCGTAAAGTCATACCATACCAAAGAGGCGATCCTGAACGCCCGTGCGCTTATCGGTGAGAATACCCAGATCCTGACATTGCAGAATGGATTCGGCAACATTGAGATCTTAAGCGAGGTCGTAGGAAGCGAAAAGGTAATCGGCGGAGTCACTAATCTGGGTGCGACACTGCTGGAAGCAGGAAGAGTACGGCATGCGGGCCGCGGAGAGACTGTGATCGGCCGCATTGACGGTAAGATCCCGGTAGAGATGCGCTCGATCCGGGAGATCTTTAACAGGGTCGGCCTGGAGACAAGGATTTCCCGCGATGTCAAAGCCTTGATCTGGTCAAAGTTAATTATCAATGTAGGAATCAATGCGCTGACCGCGATAACCCGCCTTAATAACGGAAAATTAACCGAACTGGAAGGAACTCGCAAGATTTTACGCGAGGCAGTGACAGAAGCGGTGAAGGTTGCTAAAAGAAAAAGGATCAAACTTATTTACGATGACCCTCTGGCAAAAGTGGAAGCTGTCTGCGAAGCAACCTCCGGCAACGTTTCCTCAATGCTACAAGATGTCCTGCGCAAAAAGCGCACGGAGATAGATTTCATCAATGGTGTCATTGTCCGCCAGGGCCAGGAGCTGGGAATCGCAACCCCAGTGAACTCTATCCTGGTTGATTTAGTTAAGACTATTGAGGCAAGTTATAACTCTATATTAAGCGCAACATAGCGTCTGCCTTGCCCTGTTTCGCGCGGGGACGCTCGTTTTGCCCCGGCGTGGCAAAACTTCGCTCGGCCTGCGGACCTCGCTCTCACAGAGTATCTAAATAGCTAGTGATCCATGCCCGCTCGGTTCCTCGGACGCCCCGCTTAAAACAGGCCAAGTCATCCGCTAGCTATAAGTTTACTAGATAGATGTCCCTTGGTGACTTTGGAATAAAAGTCAGGTTTAGCGGGTGACTGCTGATACGGGGTCCCTGCCGCGCGCAACAAAGTGAGCACGGCGGGGTGAATCAGCAGGCAGGACCCGCTAAACAATAATACGATATGAAAAACGCAGAGATTACCGGGATATTCCGCGATATCGCCAAAATCCTTGAAATCAAAGGGGCTAATGTCTTCAGGATCCGCGCCTATGAACGCGCCGCGCAGAATATCGAAGGCATTCCAAATCTCGTAGAAAAATACATTAAAGAGGACCGTCTTCAGGAAATACCCGGAATAGGCAAAGACCTTGCCGAGCGCATTAAAGAATATGCCTCAACCGGAAAGATCCAGATATACGAAGACTTAAAGAAATCTATTCCTGAAGGCCTTCTGGAATTACTTAAAATCCCATCCATCGGCCCAAAAACAGCAAGACTCTTGCATGACCAGCTTAAAATCAGGAATTTATCCGGCCTGGAAAAAGCAATAAAACAAAATAAGCTCAAAGGGATTTTCGGGATAAAAGAAAAAACAGTAGAGAGCATAAAAAAAGGAATAGAGATCGTCAAGCGGGGCCAGGAACGCATGACGCTTGCGCAGGCTATTGAGGTTGGTGAAGAATTTATCAAACCGCTTAAGAAACTATCCGAAACAAAGAATATTTCGGTCGCAGGCTCCCTGCGCCGAAGAAAAGAGACTGTCCGCGACATCGATATTCTAGTCCTTTCTGATAAACCCCGCAAGATCATGGATGCCTTTGTAAATCTTCCGCAAGTAAGTGAAATTCAGGCCCGCGGAGAAACCAAAGCATCAATACGCACCAAAGGCGATATTCAGGTTGACTGCCGAGTAGTAGAAGAGAGGTCATTTGGCGCGGCACTTATGTATTTTACCGGATCAAAGAACTTTAATATAAAGCTGAGACAGATAGCCATCAGGAAAGGCCTAAAGGTAAACGAATACGGCATATTCGCCAAGAATTATGGCGAAAGGAATGATAAATTTATCTGCGGAAAAACCGAAGAAGAGATATTTAAGTATATAGGGCTGTCATATATTACCCCGGAATTGCGCGAAGACGGGGGCGAAATTGAATTGGCCCAGAAAGCCAGGCTCCCGCATTTAGTGGAATTAAAGAATATAAAAGGAGACCTGCACACTCACTCAACCTGGTCTGATGGGGAAAATTCTATTGAAGAGATGGTTCAGGCAGCAATGAAACTGGGATATTCTTATTTAGCGATTACCGACCATTCCCAGAGCCTAAGGATCGCCAATGGATTAACGCCGACAGAATTAAAAAAGAAGAAAAAGGAAATCGATAAAATAAACAAAAAAATAAAAAACTTCCGCATCCTTTACGGAACAGAGGTAGATATTGATTCCCGGGGCAAGATAGATTATCCGGATAAAATACTTGCCGAATTTGATATCGTTATCGCGGCGATTCATACCGGTTTTAAACAGGCAGGGGCAGAGCTGACCAAAAGAACTGTTAATGCCTGTAAGAATAAATACGTAAATATTATCGCCCATCCTACCGGCAGGCTTTGGGGAACAAGAGACCCCTACGATATTAATCTAGATGAACTATTTAAGGCAGCCAAAGATACCAATACCTGCCTTGAGATCAATGCCTACCCGCAACGCCTGGATTTAAACGATATCAACTGCCGCCGCGCAAAGGAAATGGGGGTAAGGACAGCCATAGGCACAGATTCGCACGCAACCCAACAGCTACAGTCTATGCAGCTTGGGGTATCTGTGGCAAGAAGAGGATGGCTTGGGCCAGAAGATGTAATTAATACGTTACCGCTTGAGAAATTGCTAAAGGCGATTAACAAATAACCAAGTCTAAATGTTAAAATTCAAAATTCAAAACAAATTTAAAATTAAAAATTTAAAACAATTAATTTATTTTGGACTTTTAATTTTAAACTTTGGACTTCTATGCGGCTGTCAGAATAAGCATCTTTACAAAGACAGCCGCATAGCCATGGGGACTTACGTCACCGTCTCATCCCCAGATAAGCACGCAGCAAAGATCGTCTTTGACGAAATCAGCCGCATTGAAAACCTGTTAAGTAAATATAACGCGCAGAGCGAAGTTTACCGGCTCAATGAATTAGGCAAGATAAAGGCAAGCCCCGACACATTTTACATCGTAAAAAAATCAAAGGAATTCTGGCAGGCAAGTAACGGTGCGTTTGATATCACGGTAGCTAAGCTTTTGGATATATGGGGCTTTAGCGACAAGCATTATAGGCTGCCAAATAGCAAGGAAATTAAAAGTGCGCTGAAACTCACCGGTTCAGATAAAATTATTTTGCATGATGAAGATAATGTGATAGAATTTAGCGTTCCCGGAATGAAAATCGATCTGGGCGGAATTGCCAAAGGCTATGCCCTGGATTGCGCGGTAAAGAAATTAAAGGAAAGAGGCATTACCAGCTGCCTGATCAGCGCAGGGCAGGTTTACGCTCTGGGAAATAAATTTGGCGCGCCGTGGAAAATCGCAGTTAAGAACCCGCGAGGAAATGATTTTTTAGGTTTCCTTAAAATAAAAGATAAATCCGTAGCGACTTCCGGAGATTACGAGCAATATTTCATCCGCGGCAATAAGCGCTATAGCCACATCTTAAACCCTAAGACCGGCTCCCCAGCGGATTCCGGGATCACCTCAGTAACTGTTGTTGCTGATGATGGCCTGACTGCCGACGCTTTATCAACAGCGATATTTATCTTGGGCAAAGAGGCCGGGGAAGCGCTCGCGAATAAATTCCCTGGAATACAGGTTAAAATAACAAAAACTAAACCTTAAAAGATGAACACGCCTAATAATCAGACCAGGCCCGACCTTGTAACCCTCAAGCGCGAAGCCGCGCAGATGTTTATCTATTTCTCAAACCTACTAGAGAAACCGGTGCTTGATTCACGCGCGGCTACTGCCGGAAAGATCTACGACATTATCGTAAAGCCTACTGAAGTCTACCCCCAGTCAGTCTCGCTTATCATCAGAAAGGGTTTCATCAACAAGAGTTACGCGGCAATACCCTGGACAGAGGTAGGAGAGATCGACGAAAAGGAAGT
>CAYGZJ010000015.1:0-15046 GCA_964354335.1 uncultured Planctomycetales bacterium
ATGGCACGATGGTGGTTGTGGAGGAAGGGCGCAGGATGCTCGGCCAGGAAGTACGCGTGGTGGTCACTTCGGTCCTGCAGACCCAGGCCGGCAGGATGATCTTTACTAAGCTTGAGAAGTAAGTAAGGTCAAGATTAACCCTTGCTTCGTATTTGGCGGGATTAATTTGTACAGATAAGCCGCACCAATAATTTATGCGCTCATAGAAAATGAGTTATATTTCAGCAATTGTTCTTGCCGCGGGAAAGGGAGAGAGATTTAAATCCCGGATTTCTAAACCGCTTTTTTATATCAATGCCAAGCCGCTGATTGTTTATTCTCTTGCTGCGCTTGCGCGTAACCGGCGCATCAGGGAAATAATTGTTGTTGCGAACCGCAGTAATCAAAAAGAGTTATTACGTAAGATCAAGCAGCATCGGATATCTAAGGTCAGCAAAGTGGTGTTAGGAGGTTTGCGGCGACAGGACTCTGTGCAAAACGGCTTAAAACAGGTAAGCGCGCAGGCGGATACGGTATTGATCCATGACGGGGCCAGGCCGTTTATCGACCAGAAGATATTGGATCGGGTGATAAAAGAAGCGCTTTTAAGCGGTGCCGCGATTGTGGGCGTGCCGGTAAAGGCCACGATTAAACAGGTCATCACGAAACCAAGTTCCCGACGTAAAGTCGGGATCCCGAACGAGCGAAAGCGAGCTTCGGGACACCACGTCACCGGTAAATATGTAAAGAAGACCTTGGATAGAAGCAGCCTTTGGGAGATACAAACTCCGCAGGTGTTTTCTAAGAAACTGATTAAAGAAGCGTACCGGCGCTTCGGCAGTATTTCTGTTACGGATGATGCTATGTTGGTTGAGAAATGCGGAGTCAGGCCCCGAATGGTAATGGGTTCCTACAGTAATATTAAAATAACCACGCCGGTAGATGCGGTGATGGCAGAGGCGATAGCCAAAAGATGCAAGAGCGCATAGGATTAGGTTACGATATCCACCGTTTAGTCGAGGGCCGTAAATTGTTTCTGGGCGGAATAGAGATCCCGTATATCAAAGGGCTTCTCGGCCATTCTGATGCGGATGTTCTTATCCATGCTATTTGCGATGCGCTTTTGGGCGCGGTTGCCGGCGGAGATATAGGAGAGCATTTTCCCAATACCGACCCGGCCTACCAGGATATCCGCAGCATCGAGCTACTTAAGAAAGTTTTACAGATAATCAAAGAAAAAGGATATGCGGTTAGTAATGTTGATTGCGTAGTCATTGCCGAAGAGCCGAATCTTCTGCCTTTTAAGAAACAGATCCAGAAAAATCTAGCTGAGGCATTGAATATCCCTGAAGACTGCATGGGGATCAAGGCCAAGACCAATGAGGGGATCTGCGGCACGGGGAAAAAAGAGGCGATTGCCAGTTACGCGGTGGTTTTATTAAATAAATGTCCTGCCTCATAACCGCTGCCAAAATTTTGTTCCATAATTTTGGCGCATTCGGCAGGATTAGCCCCTTCCTTAAAAGGTATAGGAAGGGCTACCCCCGGTGGGGTTAATTCACAGACGCCAAGACGTAAAACGCTAGGTCTATGATTTACGTCGTAGCGAGAAAAATGCGTGTTCCGTAAATCATCTGTTCATTAAGGAGCCTAAAATGGTCTGCATGTTGAATTTGCTTTACATATTATTAGGGTTAGTTATTTTGAAGCTGATACTTATTTCTATATTTTTCTATGGTGATATCCGGGCAGCGCAGAAAAAGGACCCGGCAGCAAAAAGTTTCATTGAGATCCTGCTTCTTTATCAGGGATTGCATGCGTTGGTGGCGTATCGCACTTCCCATTTTCTCTATAAAATACATTTTTTCTTTCTGGCGCGTATGCTCTCCCAGATTTCCCGCTGGATGACCGGGATCGAGATCCATCCCGGAGCGCAGATCGGCAAGAGGTTTTTTATCGACCATGGGATGGGTGTTGTGGTAGGAGAGACTTCTGTCATCGGCGATGACGTGCTTTTGTACCAGGGGGTGACCTTAGGCGGTACCGGTATTGAAAAGGGGAAGCGCCATCCGACTATCGGAAATAATGTGGTTGTCGGTACAGGCGCTAAGGTGCTGGGGAATATTGCTATTGGAGATAATTCTTACATCGGTGCTAATGCCGTAGTGATAAAGGATGTGCCGGCCAATTCCACCGTGGTCGGCGTACCGGGCCGGATCACCAAGCAGGACGGTAAGAAAATCGATATCAGCCTCGACCATATTCATGTCCTGGACCCGATCATGCAGACGATTGACGAGCTGGAGAAGAGAATAGAGAAGCTAGAGAAAAGATAAATTCAAAGATTAAAGTAAAAAATTTTCCCGCTAAGCAATATAAATCTGGGGCGGGATCCCGCCTTAAATAAGATGGACAGCGGGAAAAACAATTTCAAAGTTTTAATTTTAAAGATAAAATCTTTAAATTTTAACCTTTAAGCTTGTTTTGAATTTTGAGTTTTAGACTTTAAATTTGTCTTGATGTATTAATATTGCGCCTATCTTATGTCTATTTCAATATATAATTCACTCAGCCGCAAGAAAGAAGAATTCGTTCCGCTAGTGCCTCCGGCAGTCAATATGTACACCTGCGGAGTCACTGTCTATGACGACAGCCATATCGGTCATGCCCGCAGCCTTTACATCTTTGATGTGATCCGGCGCTACTTTATGTTTCGCGGTTTTCAGGTGCGCTTCGTGCGTAACATCACGGATATTGATGATAAGATCATTAACCGCGCCAAAGAACTAAACACCGATTGGCAGGAGCTGATCAAGAAATATATCGAGCGCTATTATGAAGACTTAGCGTCTTTGGGGATCGCCAAGGCAGACGTTGAGCCGCGCGCAACAGAGAATATCCCTGAGATGGTCAGGTATATCCAGGGGCTTATTGATAACGGTTTTGCCTATGAATCCGGAGGGGATGTCTATTTTAATGTGCGAAAGTTTACTGACTACGGGAAACTTTCCGGTCAGAGCATCGACCAGATGGAAACAGGCGTGCGCATTGATCCCGGAGAGCTTAAAAAAGACCCGCTGGATTTTGCGTTATGGAAGCGCTCGAAAGAAGGGGAGCCTTCCTGGGATAGCCCATGGGGGAAAGGCAGGCCGGGCTGGCATATTGAATGTTCGGTTATGTCCCGGAAATTTTTAAAGACAGATACGCTTGATATCCACGCCGGAGGCAGGGACCTGATTTTTCCGCATCATGAGAATGAGATCGCCCAGGCCCAGGCGCTTACGGGAAATCAGTTTGCCAAATACTGGATCCATCACGGACTCCTTACTATCAATGCGCAGAAGATGTCTAAGTCTTTGGGGAATTTTGTGACTATTAAAGACTTTATGAGCCGGTACAGGAACGCGGACCTCTTAAAGATATTTTTCTTGAGTGCGCACTATTCGCATCCCATTGACTATACCGAAGAGAAAATCGAAGAAGCGAAAAAAGCATATGAACGCATAGATATTCTTATGAGAAGATTAGAGAGAGAGTTTGGTACCAGGGACATTGAGAAAGTGGTAACCGGTGGTACTGGTGAGTTTGGTCAACTCAGAGATAAATTTATAGAATATATGGATGATGATTTTAATGCGCCTCGCGCATTATCAGTTTTATTCGATTTAGTGAACGCCTGCAATAAAGAATTAGAGAAAGAAGATTTTAATAGATCCCAATTGCGTTATGCCATGGATACAATAAAAGAAATGGCAGAAATCTTTGGGCTAAGCTTTTTTAATAAAGTTACAGATGAAATAACTGATACAAGGGTCACAGTTGCAATAGCACTGAGGGAGCAATTTAAAAAAGAAAAGAAATATTCTGAAGCAGACAAAATTCGAAAAGAATTAGAAGGAAAAGGTATTCTTTTAGAAGATAATAAAGAAGGTAAAACAACCTGGCGCAGAAAAATTTAGATATTATAGCGGGTGACTTGAACTGATTTCGAGCCCCGCCGATGGCGGGGCGAGAAACAGTCCAAGGCAGGACCCGCTAAAATGAAGGTGTTATAATGAAGGGTAAGTTTGTTACATTTGAAGGCTCGGAAGGCTGCGGCAAGAGTACACAGTCACGGCTTTTATACGAATATTTAAAGAAGAAAGGTTTTCCGGTATTGTATCTGCGCGAACCGGGAGGGACCAGGGTGGGTGAGAAGATCAGGCAGATATTGCTTTCTCCTGAAAATCATATATCCGGCATATGCGAAACCGCGCTTTACATGGCTGCGCGCGCACAGCTGGTCGAGGAATTGATCAAGCCGCAGCTGTTAAAGGGAAAGATTGTCATCTGCGACAGGTTTCTTGATTCTACCATCGCCTATCAGGGATTCGGCTTGGGGATAGATATCAGTTTTATACAGAGCCTTGGCTGGTTTGTCAGCGGAGGGATCAAGCCGGTTCTGACTATATTTCTGGATTTGCCGGTTGCTAAGGGGCTCAAGCACCGCGCTTCCTGCAAGGATCGCATTGAGAAAAGATCTCTGTCGTATCATGAGCGCGTCAGGAAGGGGTATCTTACGCTGGCCTCGCTTGAGCCGCAGCGGATCAAGGTTGTTAAAGTAGACAGGAATAAGTCCGTGACACAAGATAGAATAAGGTCGATCGTTTTAAATGAACTTAATTTTAAAAATCCAAAGTCCAAAATTCTCCCGCTAAGCAACTTAAAACTAAGGCGGGATCCCGCCTTAAATTAAATGGACAACGGGAAAGACAAGTTCAAAATTTAAATTTTAAACTTTAACCTTGTTTTGATTTTTGAATTTTAGCCTTTAAATTTATCAAAATCTATGTCATTTAAGGATATCAGGGGCCAGACCGTTGCGATAAAAATAATCTCGGCTTACCTTCAACAGGGCAGCCTGCAAGGAGGTTATCTTTTTACCGGACCGGAAGGGATCGGAAAGAAATTGGCGGCTAAGACGCTTGCCAAAGCGCTTAATTGCCAGGCGGATATCCTTGATGCCTGCGGTAAATGCGCTTCCTGTCTTAAAATCGCAAATAGCCAGCATCCGGATATACATTGCATTGAAGCCGGAGAAGAAGAGATAAAAATCGATGATATCCGTGCGCTGCAGCGGGAGATCAGTTTTCGCCCTTATGAGGGAAAAGTAAAAGTTTTCATTATTGACAACGCGCACGCACTTACCGCTGAAGCCTCCAATGCGTTGCTGAAGGTGCTGGAAGAGCCGCCGAAGCAAAGCCTGATTATTTTAGTCAGCGATAAGCCGGCGCTGCTTTTTCGTACCATCGTCTCGCGCTGCAAAACCGTGAAATTTGCGCCTCTGGCCAGGCTAGAGCTGCAGGAGATCCTAAAGAAAGATTACGCCCTTGAGGCTGATATGGCGCATTTCCTGGCATATTTTTGCGAAGGCAGGCTTGGCTGCGCTTTGCAGCTTAAGGACACCGACATCGTCGCTGTAAAAAACAGCGTTATTGACGCTTTTATCCGCTCGCGGAGTCTGCAAATCGAGAAATTGCCGGTTCAGGACAAAGAGGGGTTACGAAAATCTTTGAATATCCTGGCCACGTGGTTTAGGGACATGTATTTGATGAAAGTCGGAGCGGCGCATCAGGAATTGATCCACTTTGACCGTAAGGACGAATTGCTAAAGAATATGACGCGTTTTACCTTCGTGGATTTAAACGAGATCATGCGTTCTATCGCGGATGCGCTAGCATACATGGATCAGAATATTAATAGCAGGTTGTTACTCTATAATTTAGGAGCGCAAATATGCAAGGGTTGATTTTTGTCCGCTTACGCGATTCCGGCCAGGTTTTTCCTTATGATTTGGGGCCCCTGGACGTTAAGGAAGGCACCGTGGTTATCATTGAGCATGACAGGGGGACGGATTACGGGCAGGTCGTTGCCTCCAGCGCGGGCCATCCTCCGGAAGCCGGCTCAAAGGAGCCGCTTAAGAAAGTTCTGCGTATCGCCACCGTCTCAGACTTAAAACAGGTGGAGACAAACCGCACTAAGTCCAAGGAGGCGTTCTGCGCCTGCGCCAGGAAGATCGCGGAGCATAAGCTGGATATGAAGCTGGTGCGCGCGGAGTATTCCTTTGATCTAAGCAAGATTATTTTTTATTTCACCGCCGACGGAAGAGTGGATTTTAGGAATCTGGTCAAGGATCTGGCGAAAGTCTTTAAGGCCAGGATCGAATTGCGCCAGATCGGCGTGCGTGATGAGGCCAAGCTTTTCGGCGGGTATGGCCCCTGTGGCAGAGAATTATGCTGCGTTAAGTTCCTGAAGGAGTTTGCTCCAGTGACTATCAAGATGGCCAAAGAAGAAGGGCTGCCTTTGAATCCTCCTAAGATTTCGGGGATCTGCGGAAGGCTGATGTGCTGCCTTTCTTTTGAGCACGAGATGTATAAAATCCTCTGGAAAGGCTTGCCGCGCGAAGGCGAGCGCGTGCATACCCAGCAGGGCAAAGGCAAAGTCATAGCTGTCAATGTGCTTGAGCGAAGCGCTACCATAGAACTGGAAGACGGCACCCAGACACAGGTAAGCTATAAAGAAAAAGAGCATGGCAAATAAGTTCTATATCACCACTCCCCTTTATTACGTCAATGCCTCTCCGCATATAGGTCATTCCTATACCAATATCGCCGCTGATACGCTGGCGCGGCATATGCGTCAGCTTTTAGGCCGGCAAAATGTCTGGTTTCTCACCGGCACTGACGAGCACGGACAGAAGATCCAGCGCGCTGCCGAGGCGCTGAAATCCACACCTCATGAATTTGTGGATAAGATGCTTCTGCAATTCAAGGATCTCTGGAAAATTCTGGATATATCCTACGATGATTTTATCCGCACTACAGAGGACAGGCATATAAAGACCGTCCAGAAAGTCCTGGATATACTTTATAGAAAAGGCGATATTTATGAAGATAAATACGAGGGCCTGTATTGTACTCCATGTGAGACCTTCTGGCTTGAATCGCAGGTGGAGGATCAGCTTTGCCCGGATTGCAAGAGGCCGGTAGAAAAGATCAGCGAAACAAATTATTTCTTTAAGTTGGCAAAATATCAGGACTGGCTTATTGATTACATAAAGGATCCGGCGCACGTTGATTTTATCCTTCCTTTAACCCGGCAGAATGAAGTCTTAAGGTTTCTGCAGATCAACAAATTAACCGATCTTTGTATCTCCCGTCCCAAAGAAAGGCTCAGTTGGGGGATACCGCTGCCCTTTAGCCCCGGCCATGTCACCTACGTCTGGTTTGACGCTTTAATAAATTACATCAGCGCGGTCGGATCCTTTGACGCGCAGGATAGGTATCAATCCAAGTGGTGGCCGGCGGATCTGCATCTTATCGGCAAAGATATTTTGCGGCAGCATGCGGTTTACTGGCCGATCATGCTGCATGCGTTGGGATTAGAACCGCCGAAGACGATATTCGCCCATGGCTGGTGGATGATCAATCAGGACAAGATGTCTAAATCCAAAGGCAATATCGTCAACCCTCTGGAAATGGTTAAGAAATACGGCATAGACGTGTACCGTTATTTCCTTTTGCGCGATGTCCCCTTTGGCCTGGATGGAAATTTCTCCGAGGAGGCGATTATCAAAAGGTTCAACGGTGACCTGGCTAATGATCTGGGAAATCTTGTCTATCGCACCCTTACTATGGTGGAGAAATATTACCAGGGAAATGTCCCGCAGGTAGAAATTAATAATATAGAATTTAATGAGGCGGGTGAGAAGATCAAAAAGGCGATAAGCGCGCTGGGCCGCGAGGCTTATGGGGCGCTGGAGGCAAACTTTGACTTCAGTTTTTCTTTAGGCAAGATCTGGGAATTAATAAATATGGCCAACAAATACGTGGAAGAGACTAAGCCTTGGAATCTGGCCAAAGAAAATAAAACAGAAGAGCTCAAAGCCTTTATCCGCTTATTGGTTGAGGTAATCAGGGAAGTTGCCCGTCAGATTTATCCTTTTATGCCAAATACTTCAGGATCAATAATGCTTCAGATGGGAGAAGAGTCTGTAAAAAAAGGCGATCCTTTGTTCCCCCGTATCGATACCAAGTCAAAATCATAACAACGCATGAAATATTCTCTGGCGGATACGCATTGCCATCTTGATTTCTTAGATTTCGATTTGGACAGAGAAGATGTTATTAAGCGCGCCAGGGAAGCGGGCCTTGAGTATATTGTCAATATCGGTTCAAGCCTGGATGGCTCAAAAAGATCTCTGGAGCTGTCCCGGCACTACGACTGTGTGTATGCGACGGTGGGGATCCATCCGCATGAGGCGGATACTTTTGACGCTAAAGGCGAAGAAACAATACGGAGATTAGCAAAAGAGAAGAAGGTTGTAGCTATCGGGGAAATCGGACTGGATTTCTTCAGGAATTTATCCAAAGCCGATAACCAGATCGCGATGTTTAAATCTCTGATAAAGGTAGCTAAAGATTTGTCCCTGCCGCTGGTGATCCATAGCCGTCAGGCAGAAGACCAGGTATTGGAAATACTGGAAAAGGCGATGCCAATAGGTGCGGTAATCCACTGTTTTTCAGCAGATGAAAATTTCTTAAAGAAGTGTCTGGAGCTTGGTTTTTTTATATCTTTTACCTGTAATATCACATACAAAAAAGCGGATAACCTAAGGCGGCTGGTTGCGGGTATGCCGCTTGAGCGGTTGTTTCTTGAGACAGATGCGCCGTATCTTTCTCCGGAAGGATTCCGCGGGAAGAGAAATGAGCCTGTTTTTGTCAAGCTGCTTGCCGAAGAGATCGCCCGGTTAAGGGGAATAACGGCAGAAGAAGTAGGCCGGGTGACCACGGAAAACGCAAAACAATTTTTTAAGCTATGATCCATCCTAAAATCTCTATTGTAAAGTGCGTTGGATATGAGCCGGCGCTGGTTCAAGAGCGGGTCCGCCAGGCAGTGGATCTGATCGGCGGCATCGCGGCGTACATAAAACCTAAGAGCAAGGTCCTGGTAAAGCCGAATATGCTGATGGCCAAGGAGCCGCAGTTCGGGATCACCACGCACCCTGAGGTCATCCGCGCGGTGATAAAGCTTTTAAAGGAAATCGAATGCGAGATACTTGTCGGAGACGGGCCGAGCGTCTGGGGCCGGTATATCGAGAATGTCGAAGATGTGTATGAGCGTACCGGGATAAAGAAAGTCTGCGATGAAGAAGGGGTGATGCTGGTGCGTTTTGACAAGAGGCGTTTCCGCGAGAAATTCCCCTTAAGTTCATGGCTTGATGAGTGCGACTATTTGATCAATCTCCCGAAGTTTAAAACGCATAACCTGACACTTCTTTCGGGTTCGATTAAGAATCTTTTTGGCCTTGTTTCAGGCACCTTTAAGACCGAATTGCACAAGAATTATTTCGATATAGAGGAGTTTTCCAAGATATTGGTGGATATCTATGAAGCAACGCATCCGGCCCTTACCATTGTGGACGGTATTTTGGCCATGGAAGGTGACGGTCCGGGCACCGGAGGAAAGCTAAAAAACCTTAATTTATTGGTCGCCTCAAAAGACTGCGTTGCCATCGATAGCCTGCTGGCATTGATCATGGGGGTCAAACCGTATGATGTTTTAAGCACAAAGGAAGCGGCGCACCGGGAGCTGGGGATGCCGGATAAGCGTTTTATGGAAATATCAGGAGAAAGGCTCTCAGATGTTACAAACAATCCATTTCTTTTGCCCACATCTGCGCTGGTAAGAAAGAATTGGCCGCAGTTCGTAGTCACCCTGGCCAGGAGGCTGATCAAGTATTATCCTTACGTTGAACGCAAGAATTGTATTCGCTGTCAGGCCTGTATCGACGCCTGCCCTAGCGACGTCATTACCATAAGACGCAAGGGCCTCTTATTTGATTATCGCAAATGTATCGCCTGTTTCTGCTGTCTTGAGGCCTGCCCTGCCTCTGCGATCAAGGTGAAAAAGAGCCTTGGAGCGAAAATGATCGGACTTTAAAGCGCATGAGCACACACAGTGAATTAAACCAGATACGCCTTGAGCTGGATAGCGCGATCACCTATGGTACGCATAAAGAAGCGCTAGCACTCGCTAAAAAAGGTTTAGCCCAGGCCCAGGAGAAAAATCTGTCCGGAGAAATAGAATATTTCAAAGGGCAGTTAGAGATCCTGCGCAAAAATTATACTATCGCTATCGAGCATTTTGACAAAGCCATCCAGTTTAATTCCAGCGACGGAGCTTCCTACAATGACCGGGCGCTGTGTATGGTGGAGATCGGGATAATCGATGAGGCGTTTTATTTCTTTGATAGAGGTATCGAGGTGGAGCCGGATTTCGCGACCATCCATCATAATAAGGGGTGGCTTTTGAACAATATCGGTAAGCACACTGAGGCGATTTCCTGTTTTAAGAAAGCCCTTGAGCTGGAGCCGCTGCGCGCGGTAACCTATGATAACCTGGCGGATGCATTGTATAATCTGGGCGACTATAAGGGGGCATTGGAGGCATATAAAAAAGTGCTGACTTTATTGGAGCGCGGCAGGTGCCTTGAGATCCGCAGGGAAATAAACAAAAAGATAAAGGCGATAGAGGAAAAGGCCTTTTAGAAATTATTCGTAAGGAGCTTTTATGGATATACGCAGCATCGAGTGGAAGAATGGTAAAATCAGGATCATCGATCAGACGCAATTGCCGGCAAGGTTAGTTTACCTTAATATTTCCGACCTGCGGGACTTGTGGCAGGCGATCAAGGTGCTTAAGGTGCGCGGCGCTCCGGCGTTAGGTGCGGCAGCCGGACTTGGGGTGTATCTGGGGATCAAGGATTCGCGCGCCAGGGATTTCGCAGCATTCAATAAAGAACTGGAAAAGGTTACCGCCTATTTGGGCTCGTCCCGTCCGACCGCCCGCAATCTCTTTTGGGGCCTGGAGCGGATGTATGGCGTTGCTTTGAAGAATAAGGCAAAAGATATCGACGGCATAAAAAATATTTTGTTTAAAGAGGCGAATAAGATCATCGAGGAAGACCGGGTTGCCTGCCGCAACATCGGACGCTATGGCGCGCGGTTGATCAGAAAGAACGATACTATTTTGACTGTTTGCAACGCGGGCATACTGGCTACGATCGACTATGGCACGGCGCTGGGGGTGATTTATCGCGCAGAAGAAGAAGGCAAGAATGTGAAGGTCTATGCCTGTGAGACCCGGCCGCTGCTGCAGGGTGCGCGCCTGACTGTCTGGGAGCTCAAGAAAAAGGGAGTAGATGTTACTTTAAACTGCGACAATATGGCCGCGACATTGATGGGCCAGGGCAAGATCGATAAAGTCATTGCCGGGGCAGACCGTATCGCCGCAAACGCTGATACGGCAAACAAAATCGGCACCTATAGCCTCGCGGTCCTAGCGCACTACCACAAGATCCCTTTTTATATCGCAGCACCAGCCTCGACATTTGATTTGAGCATTCAGAAGGGAAAAGATATCCCTATCGAACAGCGCGAGGCAGAAGAGGTGACGGAGCTGTTTTTCAAAAACAGAATGTCGCACGCGGATATCAAGGTTTATAATCCGGCATTTGACGTGACTCCGCATGAGCTTATCAGCGCGATTATTACCGACAAAGGCATTATCCGGCCGCCTTATCAGAAGAATATTAAAAAGGTATTATGCAGATAGGCGCTATAGGCGAATTTGGCTTGATCGGGCGTTTTAAAAAACAGCTTAAGACTGACGCTACAGTCATCCGGGGAACCGGCGATGACTGCGCGGTCCTGGCGCTTGACGCCAAAAGATACCAGCTCTTTACCTGCGATATGATCGTTGAGGGAGTTGATTTTGTAAAAAAGCAAGATCCCTATCTTATCGGCAGGAAAGCCGTCGCAGTCTCGCTTAGCGATATTGCCGCTTGTTGCGGATTACCTAAACACTGTGTTATTGCCTTGGGACTGCCTGGCAGTGCTGATGTGCGTCTTGTGGATAGATTATTCAAGGGGATGCGTGATATTGCGCAGGAGTTTGGGGTTAATATCGTCGGTGGAGATATCAGCCGCGCACCGAAGCTTACCGTGGATGTGAGCATGCTCGGGGTGGTTGAGAAAAATAAGATAGCCTTGCGTGACGCTGCCCGGCCCGGAGATGTTATCTGCGTCAGCGGTTCACTCGGCGGATCTATTCGCGGCAAGCACCTAAGGTTTACGCCGAGGGTCAGGGAGGCGCGATATCTCTCGGCGAATGCCAAGGTGCATGCGATGATCGATATCTCCGACGGCCTTATTCAGGATCTAGGCCATATCCTGATGCAAAGCAATGTCGGGGCAATGCTTTATGAAGAGCTTATTCCAATAAGTAGCCAGGCGCGCGATCTCGAAGATGCCCTTTATTCGGGAGAAGATTTTGAATTACTTTTTACGCTTTCCCGAACTGAGGCGGCAAAAATTCTAAAGAAAAAGAAGGGCGTCTTTAGCCCTATCGGAGAAATTGTACATAAAAAATTCGGCTTAATGTTATTTGATAGGCGTAACCGCCGGCATCGCCTTAAGTCGAAAGGATACCGGCATTTCTGATGCATCTATTGGAGCGTTGATGAGGATCATTTCCCGTTCTGTCCAGGATACACTGCATATCGGCAGGGCAATCGCGAAAAATATACGTAAAGGCGACATCATCTGTCTGCGTGGAAATCTCGGCAGCGGAAAGACTGTTTTGGCCAAGGGGATCGCCGAGGGCCTGGGTATCCGGCGCTCAAATGTCATCAGCCCTTCTTTTGTGCTGCTGCGCGTGCACGGACAGGGAAGATTTCCGCTCTATCACTTTGATCTTTATCGGTTGGCTGATCCGGAAGATATCCTTGCTTTAGGCTATGAAGAGTACCTTTACGGCGAGGGGGTGGCGGTGATTGAGTGGGCTGATCGCCTGTCATATCTGGCGCCTCCGGAATGCATGCAGGTAGAGCTGTCGTTTAGAGAAGATTCTAAGCGCCTGCTTAAGTTTAAAGCCAACGGAAGCCGTTACCAGCAATTATTGAAAGATGCGCATGAATCCCGCACCTTTAAAAAATTGAACTAAGGCGCAGGATAACACAGCAGATTATTTTTTTAAATACTTAAAAGGTGCGGGATGAAAATATTAGCCATTGATACTTCTACGAGATTTTTGTGCCTTGGCCTTTACGATAACGGCAGGGTATATGAATATGTCATGGAGCTGGGAGTAAGGCAATCCTCTCTTTTGACTCTCACTATCCAGCGTGTTCTTACGGCATTGGGCTGGAGTATCGGCGATATAGATTATTTTGCCTGCGGTTTAGGCCCGGGATCATTTACCGGAATGCGCGTGGGAATTGCCGCGATAAAAGGCCTGAGCTGGGCATTGCGCAAGCCTGTGGTGGGAGTGCCGACATTAGACGTCATTGCCAGAAACGTAGGTAATGATAGCGGGCGTATCGCCGTGGCAATAGACGCAAAGCGCAGCCTTATTTACTGCGGTATGTATGATAAGAAAAATAGGACATATAAAAAGATTACCCCTTACATGCTCTTGAGCCAGGAGGCGTTTTTTAAGAAAGTAAAATCCGCTAAGCTGATCCTTGGCGATGCCGCGGGAGTATATAAAGAGATTATGGCTAAGCATGTCAAAGGAGCCAGGATTTTGGAAAAGGACTACTGGTATCCCAGGCCGCAGCAGCTTCTGGAAATTGCCCTGGAGAAAATAAAGGCCAAGAAGCTAAACACCGCATTTGACATCGAGCCGATATATTTGTATCCGAAGGAATGCCAGATCAAAGGCGGAAGATAGAGGCATGATAAAATCAAAGTCTAAAATTCAAAATTCAAAACATAAATCTTCGTTAAGCAAGGCTATTGGTTTTCGGCCGACGTGGGCTGAGGTTGATTTAACTAACCTGGCGCACAATTACTCGCTGATCAAAAGCAGGCTTGGGCCGCATGTTAAAGTAATGGTAACGGTAAAGGCTGATGCCTACGGCCACGGATTGATTCCTGTAGCCAGGAGGCTGGTGCGTTGCGGGGTCGATTATTTCGGAGTCGCTTCTATTGACGAAGGCATAAAATTAAGAGAGGCAGGGATAAGCGCTCCGATCCTGGTCCTTGGCCTGATTCTTAAAGAGGATATCGCTCCGCTTTTTACCTATGATCTGGCGCAAACTGTCTGCAGCGAAGAGCTCGCTGTCGCCTTGAATAATAAAGCGCGCTCTTTAAGGAAAAAGCTGAAGGTGCATGTCAAGGTGGATACGGGGATGGGCAGGCTCGGCGTCCTGCCGGCGCAGGCCTTATCTTTGATAAAAAAGATCCATCATCTGCGGTGTATAAAGCTGGAGGGGATATTTACTCATCTAGCACTTGCCGATATGAACGAGGAGTTTACGTATTTTCAGATCGATTCCTTTAACCTGCTGCTTAAGAAGATACATAAGGCAGGCATTCATACTCCGCTGGTCCATGCCGCAAACAGCATGGGTACTCTTGGATACGGCCACAGTCATTTTAACATGGTAAGGCCGGGACTGATTGTTTACGGCCTTCATCCCAAAGAAGACCTCGGGATAAAATTAAGGCCGGTTTTAAGTTTAAAGACAAGAGTGATCTACGTCAAGAAGGTTCCGAAATCGCACGGGATCAGCTATGGGCACGATTACATCACCAAAAAGCCTACGCAGATAGCGATTTTACCTATAGGCTACGGCGACGGATATCCCCGTAATCTTTCCAATAAGGCTCCGGTTTTAGTCGGCGGCAAGTTTTTTCGCATCAGCGGCAGGGTGTGCATGGATCAGGTCATGGTCGATGTGGGCAGCAGCAGGGTGCGCGTGGGAGATGAAGCAGTGCTTATCGGAGCACAGGGAAAACGCAGCATTACTACCGAGGAGTTAGCCTTGCTTTCCGGGACTATTCCCTATGAGATCGTCTGTGGTTTAGGAAGCCGAATCCCTAGGGTTTACGTTTAAGGAAGTGAGCGGATTAAGTAAATACCGTAGGAAAAGGCAATAATGTGAGTGGCGGATACAGCCAGGGAGGGCATGATCATGCCACCCCTTCCAAAAGCAATAAAGATAGCATCGCCTACGTAATAT
>CAYGZJ010000016.1:0-14832 GCA_964354335.1 uncultured Planctomycetales bacterium
TCGCCATTCCCATGTAATAAAAAATAAAACCAAGGGTAGTCAAAATCAAGCTTATGATAAAAAAGACTTTTATTTTTTTAGAAGGATCCTCTTTTAAACGAAACAACCAGAGCAAGACGAAAGGCATAGTCCATAAATATGTCTCTCCCAGATGCTGCCAGGAACGTACAAAAATATACGGCGAAAAACCGAAGAGGATACCGGAGAAGAATCCGGCGAACCTGTTTTTCGTAAGGTAATAGACCAAGAGATACATGATTAAGGCGCAAAGAAACAGGTTCAGAAGAATTTGAATGTTGAAGGTAAGGACCGGAGTAGTAAACCTGGACAGCAGGTAGTTAACACCAAACCATAGATACCCTACCGGCTTATTCGTATAGAAATCTATCCCGAAGGGATAAGCGATTAAGTCGGTGTTTTTTATGGATAGATTATGACTGAAAGAGTATTCATTAAACCAGGCGTTCCAGAGTATCGCATAGGACTCGTCGGTAGAGAAAAACCCGGGGATACAGCGGTTAATGTTAAGCACCAGAGGAAAGGTCGCTATAAATATCAACGCAAGATAAACAGCCACGACTATGAATACGAGGGTCCTATTTTTCATTATCCCCTTTAAAAAAATATTTATAGTTTCTCAGCGATTATTATTATCTGATGCGACAGATAATCGCATGCTACAACTTTCATCTTGGCAGCTTCAATTTTCCGTATGATGTCAGCAAAGGCATATTTCCTGTCCCCTTCTATACAATAATTCAGATGCGGAGTAGTAACAATAGAAAGCCCTCCGATTTTAAGCATATCACAAATCTTTGTTAAAGTTGCGGAATCACCGTTAGTAAATACCTCATCTCCGTAAGCTCCGCATCCGATATGCTCAATTACTGAAATACATAATACCACATCGTAATTATTTTCTTTTATCTCTCTTACGTCACTCTGGATAAACTTAAATTTGTTTTTGATTTTTCGCTTAAACGGCAACTGGTCATATACAGTGACTTCATATCCGCGCTTCGCTAATTCAAAAGGCAACAAGCTTAAGCCTCCCCCTATGTCGGCTACGCTGATACCTTTGGTGCCTAACTTCGGGAGTCTATCCAACACAAATCTCCACTCATCCCCTTTACATCCAAGTTGAGGAAATAATTTGTAAGCCAAACGGAACATCCGAAAACCAAGACATGGAGAAATAAAACTTGTCTTCTTTAGCCACTCCCCGACCGGATTAAGCAATCTAAGCAGCTCCATCGTTGACCCCTCCTTTTGTGAAAAAGTGAACTGGTGTATTTAAAAAATGGCGCGTCTGAATTCCACATTAAACCTTTTTAATGCCCTCAAGCAAAAAAACTTCTGGACTCTATCAATTACAAAGCTTTCGAAAGGCAAATGAAATATGCCTGTTTTAAAACGAAACTGACTGACATAATACAATATAGACAAAATAATATTCTTAAAAGATAATCCTGAGGGCCTCTGTGAATACAGGCTTATCGTAGAAACAGTGGCCAGCGAATCTCGCATATTTTTAGGAACCCAGGGAAAACTTGTGTTCTGGTAGGTTGTCTGACTCCAATCATAGGAATTCTGCGGCAAGAATCTGCTTATTTCTTTATTGCTATCCAATATCGGCATTTTTGGATAAGGAATAAACCTGAATATTCTTACTGAGGCGCTCGGGTTAACGCTTTTTATCCATCTTGTTAGATCTAAGGTTTTCTGAAAATCCTCGGCGCTTTCAAGGGGAATACCTCCCATAAAGCTGAAATCGCACGATATATCCCATTTTCTGATTTTTACAGCCGTTTGTCTGATATGATCTATGGTTATCCCTTTATCCAGCATATCTAATATTTTTTGCGAACCAGACTCTGCCCCGATGCTTACCCATTTCAAACCGAGTCTCTTAAAATCAGTTATAGTGCTGTCGCTAAACTTAGAAAAGAGGTCTGCCCTGCAAAAACCGGACCATTCGAAATGAATACCGGAATGATCCAGCCTTGATAAGATATTATTCAGCCTTTTTATATCAATGAACAGGTTATCGTCCCAGAAGAAAACGGATTTAAAATTAAAAGTTTTGTATGCTTCTTCAAGTTCATTGACGACCTTATCTTCCGATTTATCATACCAGCATCTGTTATACAACAGGCTGGCGACGCAATAGGAACAGTTAAAAGGGCAGCCTCGGCTGGAAAAATAAGAAAATTCATTTGTCAAAAGAAAGGGATAGCGCGCTGAAACCAGAGAATAATCCAGCTGCGGTAATTCATTTATATCGAAACTTGTATCCGGATTGTTTTTTCTTATTATGCCTTCATCTTTCCAGATTAGCCCGGGTATAGCAGGAATATTCCCGGGCTTATCAATGGCGTCGACGAGACTTAGCAGAGACCTTTCCCCAACGCCCTTTATTACATAATCAGCTAGATTGTTAATGATTAGTTCTCCCTCCAACAATGACGCGTGCGGGCCTCCCCACACGATAGGAAGCTGGGGCCGTATTTTTCTTATATTCTGTGCGACAGAGATCGCATAACTCAAATATGGCCCTGACATGCTCGATATGCCTACCAGATCAGCATCTTTTAATCCTGAGGATATCTCCTCTACAGCGTTTGGCAATGCCGTGGAGATCACCTTACAGTTAGCTCCTTTTTGTTTTAAATATGCGGATAATGCCATGGCTCCGAAAGGCAAACAGCCCAGAGAAATCCTGTTCCCCAAAGGAGGGGCTATTGCTCCGATCAGCATTATTTTCTTTGTGCTTATCGACATTATTTTTTCAGTATGCCTAATTTAAACAGGCTTAACGGCCTTTGTTTAATCGAATTGCAGAAATCATTAAAGGAATTATTGTCTGTGATGTCGTCAGATATGACAATACCATCCTTATCCAGATATTTAATTGCCACATTAAACTCAAACATCATATTTTTGTAACTGTGTTCGCTATCGTGATAAAACACATCTATCTTTTTTAAATCATCGAGCAGGGGCGGCAACTTGTCTTTTGAGGCCCCAAGAATCAGCGTCCAGCGTTTTCTCAAGTTTTCCGGCACAAGCCAACCGGTCGCCCTTTGTCCTTTTAGCTCTTGGCCGGGCTGGTTAGGCAGGTCTATCGAATAAAGGCTACCTTTATTATTCATTTCAAGCGCATACAATATATATGCTGAAGAGAAACCCTCGGCCACACCTGTTTCCACCACTATCTCCGGCTTAAGAAGCCTACATACAACGTATAAAGTGGGCGCACGCAGGACCATGGCCATATTTAAATCGAAGAAACCCTTTTTTACATTTGCTTTTGCCAATATATCATGCATAAATCCGGAATTATCTATTTCCCTATACAAGTTATCCACTATGGAAGCATCTGTCTTGAAATAGCGGGCCACCTCCCGCTTATACGTCAGCCTAGTCAATAAATAGGAAAATAACTTGAATAAAGACCTCATTTTACTCCCTCGATAATAGCAAATGAACCAAGATGCCGCATCAGAAAACTATTTCTATGCAATACATAATGTAGGTATTTCAAAAAAGGATGGGCTTGAGCCCCTCCGTAAGCGACTATAGCAATTGAAAGATCATTAAATTTTCTAAATAAATACTTCAACTCTGTCTTAGAATACAATCTTGACAAAGGAGTGGAATCATATTTGCTCATCAGCTTTTCGTTGCTACAGATGTTTAACAATCTTTTATATCCGTGCATCAACAAAAGCATGTAATAGGCGTACCCTTTATGGTAGAGCATAATAACGCATCTGCCTCCGGGCCTTAAGACTCTGCAAGCCTCATCTATTGCCTTTTGGGTATCAGGAGTATGGTGCAATACGCCAAAAGAATATACGATATCAAAAGAATTGTCCTTAAAAGGAAGCTTCTCCGCGTCAGCGCAGGTACCTTTGCCTTTCAGATTCAGCAAACGCGAGCCTTTTAAGGCAAATGATACATTATTAAAAGATAAATCCAGACTTACTATGTTAGCGCCCTTTCGGGAGATATACCTGCTATCCGTACCCATGCCACAGCCTATCTCCAGAATAGTCTTGCCTTTCTGGGCGAACGAATCGATTAAGCCGGGTATATAAGAGTCGTAATGATACCTGAACTTATCCGTTTCTATATAAAATTCTTCCTGCTCAGGAGAATACTTCCTACATACCTGATCAAGACCGGGGACATTCTTAGTCCAATACTCCTGAATAACTTTCTTAATCTCCGGCTCCATTTTTAACGCCTCCAGGCCTTAGGCACCAACCGCTGGGGGAAGAAAATACGCAGGACCTTTATCAATGTCCACTTCAAGCGGCCGCCGGTCAGATGATACCAGATCTTATACGGCTGGGTATTAAACCGATAAACAGCTTTTTTGCGCATATTATCTAATTCTTCTTTTGTAATCCCTTTTGGCGAGTACAGGACCACGTCTAAGTCAATCTGAGAAAAATCGAAATCTTTAGGCAGCTCTCCTGTCTCTATCAGTTTATTTGTCGCGGGGGACCCGGGCAAGGGGATAAAAACCGCAAAACACGCAGCATAAAGTTTTAATTTAAGCGCTAAGCTGATTGTTTCTTCCATCTCTTTTTTTGTCTCTCCCGGGTAGCCCAAGATAAAATTCCCCGCCGGCTTTAAACCGTGTTTTTTAAGTATCCGTACGCCATTTATTATTTTTTCCTGAGGGAGGTTCTTTTTCATCAGCTCCCGGACACGGGGGCTTCCCGCCTCAATACCGATCCCGATCTCAGGGTCGAAATTCGCTTCTTTTATCAATTCGCACATTTCATCGTCGATAGAATTCAGGCGCAAGCCGCATCCGCAGAAATAGCTGAAATTATCTTTTTTTTGGATTACATAGCGGCAAAAGTCTTTTATGTAATGGGGGTTCATCGCAAAGCCCTCATCGCCGATGACAAAATGATTAGCGCCATACTGGCTGTTTAGATGCTTGATCTGCTCGTAAACTTTTTCTATGCTATGATAACGCAGCTTTCTGCCCAACTTTACGCAAAAACCGCAGCCATAAGGGCAGCCCCTACTGGTATGTATCGCGGTGGTCTTGCCTTTAAAATCAGGAGAATCGTAATACGCAGGCGGATCGATCAGGTCCCAGGCCGGAAAACCAAGCTCATCAATATTTTCATATTCAATCTTTTCATTCCAACGGACCTTTCCATTTTCTCTCCAGATAAGACCGGGGACTTCCTCAAAGCTGCCAACTCCATTTTTTAATATAGGCATGAGGTGTTTTAACGGAACCTCTCCCTCTCCGCTAATTGCGAAATCGGCATTAGTTAAATACGTTAATGTGTGCTCTTGCACTCCCGTAGGATGCGGACCGCCAACAATGGTTATTATTTCAGGATGCCTCTCTTTGACTTTATCTAAAATCTCTTTTGTTTTACGTAATGCCTGTGAATACACGGTGATCCCGAGAATATCCGGTTTTGTGCTATCCACGTATGCTATCAAGTCGTTTACGGACCAATCCTTTATTACGCAGTCTTTTAAATCTGGCTCGTGACCAAGTCTGCGCAAAGTTGCGGCTAAATAACCGAGGCCGATTGGTACGCTTTCCTCATGCCCGGCTAACCCCCTTTTAGGAGGCGCGATTAGCAAAAACTTCATTTATCGTTCACCTCTGCCATTTTTTTAATAAGGATTTATTGTATGTTTTTTTTCAAAGCTACACAAGTCATGCCTTTTCTGACTTCTATATCTTTTATAGTAAAAAGCTCCCTTGTCAAATCTTTTACTTTTTCTACGGTGTAACCGTAATGATCGATGGGCAAGGTTAAGATTAACAAACCGTCATCTTTAAGTAAAAGATAGGAGTTTTTAAGCGCTAACAGTTGCCCGTTATTTTGAGGGGCATCTCCATATTCACCCGTTCCCATATGCTCGAAGGTAGAAATTGAGACTATATAGTCAAAATAATTGTTAAGCTCGGGCAAGGGCTTAAGAAAATCTTTTATCAAGTAAGTTATATCTGAGCGCAGTTTCTCCTGAAATGGCCTTTGATCTAAGCCGAATGTTTTATACCCTCTATGCCTTAATTCATATATAAAAAGTCCCTCGCTTGCCCCTACCTCACAAACTGACTTTGAATCTTTTTCTACCGGAGGAAGGAATTTCAAAGCATAATCCCATTCTGCTGCATGAGAATTCAAAAGACTATCGCAGAAATAAACAAACCTGAACCTTAGAAGAGGAAATACGCGAAGCCTTTTTACTGTCCTGCCTACAAAATTAATGATTGATGTAAACATATGTTTATTATCCTACTTTCAGTTTAGCCTTTTTCTTTATTCTCCTGGAAAGCGCCCATCTTGCTATGCTCGAAAGTCCCGGCAACGCCAAAGAGGCTTTTGTACTGCTTATTATTTGCCGCTTGATATCGAACATACCAATCAAAAGACTGAATTAAGCTATCCAGATTACTATATTCGGGACTCCAGCGCAATAGCTCTTTTGCCCGGGAAGTATCCAGCTTAAAATTTTTATCGGCTATACTGAACTGTTCATCCACCAAAGGGGACAATTTCAGAATAGACAGCAAACGTAAGGCAAATCTAGCTAATCCAGCCGGGACACTGATTATCCGACTCTTGCTATGGGCATGCTTGATAAGAGCTAAAAGCTCTTCTTTCACTGTCAAGGCTTGGCCTGAACCAACCGTAAAAATTCCGGATTCCCGGCTTTCCGCCGCTTTTATACAGGCGTTAGCCATATCCAAGACATGGGTAAACTGAAAGACATTGTTTCCCTTCCCCAGTATATAAACAGGCCTGTTTTGCAGGATACGGTCAAAAAGAATACTGAATATTCCGATCCTTCCCGGTCCGATAATCACCCGCGGACGGATAATCGATACGCTTAAGCCCTTGCTGCCGTATTCAAAACACAGCTCTTCTGCTTTTAGCTTGCTTCTCCCGTACTTCCCGATCGGATGCACGGGACTAGTTTCTTTTAAAGGGAATTCAGAAGGGACCCCGTACACGGTGCTGCTTGAAACATGGACGAACTTTTTTGCGCCTTTACGTAACGCCGCCTCGAGCATATTCTCTGTCCCGCCAACGTTAATTTCGTAATAATCGGCCTGCCTGCCGCGGGCTATGGAAGGCATGGCTGCCAGATGAAACACTACATCCATGCCATCAGACAAATTTGAAACCTTATCTTTATCCCGGATGTCTGCTTCGAAAAATTCTGCGCCTGTGATTTCATAATTCGGCGCGCGAAAATCCAGAATCCTTAAAATAGCGCCGTTTTTGATCAGGGAATCGCAAAGGTATTTACCAAGAAATCCGGTGCCCCCGGTTACCAGAACTTTTTTATTTTTCCAGAAATTATTTTCCATTTTAGTCCCCGCCGATAAATTGGTCATGCCAGATATCAAACACAAGAAGAGCGAACAGCTGCCGGTCAAACAAAAAAGGATTCTTTTTGCGGCTCTCGATCAAACCTTTGACATATTCGTATTTAAAATAACCTCTCTTCTCCGTTTTTTCTTTCGTAAAACGGTCCCTTATCATGGCATCGAAACTTTTATCGAAACATTTGTTTATCGGGACCAGGATCGGTCCCTTCGGCCTCTTCCTTATTTCCTCCGGGATGATATTGCGCGAGACCTGCCTTAATAAATGCTTCCTTTTTAAGCCCTTCTTTTTCAAGCTCACCGGAAGCCTTCCCATGAACTCTACCAAATTATGATCCAAATATGGATACCTTGATTCCAGGCAAAATGACATCGCGATCTTGTCCTCTTTCATCAGATGGTACGTCGGCAGCCAATATTTAAATTCCAGATAGATAAGACGGTTAAAGATATGTTTTATTTTTTCATCGGAAAGGATCATTTCCAGGTTCTTTCTGGCAACGGATTCTTCCTTTAACTTTGATTTAAGGGATTCGCTGTAAAGCCTCGTTTTTTGCGCCGGACTAAAAAGCGAATTGATACAAAAATAATCAGAGGCTAAATCCCGGGAATAAAAATAGTCCAGCAGTTTAAGCCGCGATTCCTCGTCGAGAGAATAACCCGGATACCTGAAGAAACGGTTCAAAAGCCCCATAGGGCTCTTTCTGATAAAAGCCGGCAGGATCTTTTCCAGCACGAATCTGGGGACCATCTTCTTAAGCTTATAGCCGTAATAAAGCATTTCCTGATGCACATAACTTCCGAACAGCTCATCGGAGCCTTCGCCCGTAAGGATGACTTTTACGTGTTTTTGCGCAAGCCTCGCCAGGAGATAAAAGCCTACGATATCGGAATTGGCGATCGGCATATCCATATGATAGATGATTTCCGGCAGCAGGCGTAAATGTTCCTCTTTTATGTACACCTCATAGTGTTTAGCCTCCAGAAACCCGGCGACCCTGCGCGCATACTTTAATTCATCTTCCTGGCCGTCAAAACCGTGAGAAAAAACTACCAGCTCTTTATTGTAATTCTTTTTCACCAGGCCGGCAATCACACTCGAATCAAGCCCTCCGCTTAAATATACTCCTAAAGGTACATCGCTGATAAGGCATCTTTTTACCGAGCCATCCAGAAGGCGGTAAAAATCATCCTCAAGGTCTCTTTTTTTAAGGCTAGGATCCTCCTCCATAAGCACATCCCAGTACCTTCTGATCTCTATCGAGCCTTCCTGATAGGTCAGGATATGCGCCGGCTCAAGCACTCTTATATTTTTAAAGAACGTGACATCTCCGGGGATATAGCGGAATGTCAGGAAATCATCGATTGCATTGAAATCCAACTGTTTGTTGAAGTTCGTATATTTCAAGATCGCCTTGGCCTCGGAAGAGAAAATCAGACGGCCGCCGTCAATTGCATAGTGCAGGGGCCTTATCCCCAGCCTGTCCCTGACCAAAAATAGCTTTTTACTATTCTGGTCCCACAGGGCAAAGGCAAACATACCGTTTAAGCGCTTCACACAATCTATGCCCCACTCTTCATAGCAATGAGGCAGGATCTCGGTGTCTGTCTCGGTATAAAAAGTATGACCCTTTTCAATAAGCTCTTTTCTGATCTCCCTGAAGTTGTAGATTTCCCCGTTACAGACGCTCCAGACCGTCTTATTTTCGTTAGCAAGAGGCTGATTGCCGCTGGTCAGGCCGATAATAGTCAGTCTGCGAAAGCCTAAGCTTACCTCATCCGTAGAGTAATAGCCATGGTCATCCAGGCCGCGATGGGATATCGCGTCAGTCATCTCCTTCAGCAGACGTTCATCCTTAAACCCTATAAAACCACAGATTCCGCACATTTATTTTCTTTTCGCCAGAAAAAGGTGGTGGCCGGCATCAGTAAGCCTCTCCATCACTTTTAACCGGTCTCTCCAAGCCAGGTTATTGTAAAGTCCCTTCACATATTCAGAATCCACGATTTTCTCTATCTGCTGCGGCATATCCAGAAAATCGATTATTTCAAGCCCAGCCGACTGAGCCTCATCAAAACACATATCTATATCGTAATCTTTTTCATTTGCGTGCAGAAAAGAATCCACGATATTCACGTCGTAATCGGTCGTATATTTGATCTTGCGGAAGTTTTTTAAAATATGTGTAATGACCTGCTTTTTATTAACGTCTTTATCAAAAAACCATTTTAACCTCATGAGAAAGTCTCTTCTGCCTGAATAATTCTGAGTTTTCAGTAACCCCTTGATCGCGTGCACGATTTTTATGCCCTCCTCGTAAGAAAATCCCTTCTCTTTCAGGAGCACGTTGATCGCCTCGCGGAAGATCCTTCCCTCGATCCGACCTAGGGAATTTTTTGCATAAACCCATACATAAATCCTGCCGTTGGGTTTTAAGCATACCCCTAAATTCTTCAATCCCAGGACGGTGTCCGATAAATGGTGTATGACCCCCCAGGAAATTATTATATCGAAAAAGTTTTTATACCTGTCCAGGTCCACTTGTAGCAGGTTAACGCTTTCGAATGTCACATTGTTGATACCATCGGCTTTCGCCAATTTTCCAGCCTTCTCAATACTGCTCTGACAGATATCCCAGCCGTACACCTGCGATTCTTTGAATACGCGCGCAAAAGAGATAGCTTTTTCCCCCGTGCCGCAGCCCGCATCCAGAATTTTAATACCGCGGCAATCGATATTGCGTATTTTAAGGTCGTTTAGTATCCTGTTTCCGTGGGCCTCGTTAATGATATTCGAGCTTGGAAACGGATACTTTTCGTACATCTCTTTTACACTTTTGGTGACTTCATCCATAAAAATCCTCCTTAAATAATCAAGATGCGGTGGCCTTACTACATTTGAACACAAACTGAAAGGCGAACATCCTCTTCCATAGCTTTCCCATAGATCTACAAACAAGAGTCGTATTATTATTTGTCACTTTGACGATTTTGTACCCTGAATCTTCAAGAAGTTTTCTCGCGGACTTATAAGTAAAAAACCTAAGATGCCCTTGATCGAGAATTCCTTCGGAATAGTCGAAATTACCGAACAGAAGCCCGAACCTTACCATCCAGTTGGCCACATTCGGGATCGAAGCGATCAAAAATCCTTTTTCCTCCAAAACGCTCTTAAAACAATCTAAAAGAGCTTCGGGTTTTGTTACATGCTCCAATATGTCTCCGAAAACAATGAAATCGTAATTTTTCCCAGAGCCTAACAAACATTTTTTATTTATCAGGTCCTCTAGATCCATAAAGATCACTTCATCATATATTTCTTCGGCGGATTTAATAGCATCTTTATCTATCTCTACCCCAGTGATATGACAATCTATCTTTGATTTTAATTCCCTACCCAGCTTTCCAGTGCCGCAGCCAACATCAAGTATTCTTGTGCCCGGCTTTGCATCTTCAAGTATGAACTTTACAATCTTAGGATTTATCGTATCGTATACCATTTTACAACCCCATTTTTTTAAAGGCTTCATCGAAAATCTTATCGGAAATAAACTGCTCGCCTAATCTGAAAGAATTCTGCCTAGTTTCCTTCAGCCTCTCTTCATTTCCCATAAGCTCAAGTATCACCTTTTCCAACTCCTGCCTATCATAGTTGATCACCGCGCCTGCGTTATACCGGATGACCTCTTCGCTTAGACTGCATAAATTGGTAGTTATCATCGGCACCCCGCATAACGCGTAAAGCTTAGGTTTTCCTGTATCAGCGCACGTAATATTTCGCAGATCATCACGGTATAAAGCCAAGGCAATAGCGCTACTGGTAAGGATTTCGAGCATCTGGTTTTCATCTTTGATAAACCCGGTAAAATCAAAATGATTATCCAGACCCTTGTTATGCACTATCAGTTTCAGTTCCTCAAGATGCGGTCCCTGGCCTATAACTTTTACTTTTAATTCAGGCAACTTTTTCAGTACCTGCGGCAAGGCTTCTACTAAAAGCGGTAAGCCCTGATTAAGAGTTATTGAACCTACAAATCCAAGCTGCCAGCGATCAGCCTGCTCCAAGGGCTTAAATCTCCTTAAAGACGCGCTATAGCCTAAAGGCACGATGATTCTCCTGTAGGTCTCGCTCTTAATCTTACCTATCTTCTGGCGTTCATCAGATATATTCGCTTTTAAATCCCAGATATAATCCGCATTTCTAACGCTGAAACGGTCAATTAAATTTATAAATTTTACAAATAAGCTGTTAAAATTAAGTTTAGGATCAGGAGTCCAATAATCCAGGCAATAATATATCAGCGATTTCGCAACCTTCAGCTTCTTTAATATCGCCCCCCACAAGGCAAAAGATTGCGATACCCCTATGTAAATATCATATTTTTTCTTAAGCCTTATCAGCGTAAGACAAATAGAAAAGCAATAAACAAGAAATACCAAGATTATTAAAGGCTGCCTGTACCACTTGTAATCCTTTATCCGGAAATTCGGGATCTTGAACTGACCTTTAAGAACGCCATTCTCATAGATACGGCAACAACTTAAGTTTTCCCTCAGGAAACAGCTCGAGAGCAGGATAACAGTAAGAGATTTTACTTTATCCTTTAGGTAATCTTCTACTGTCTCGGTCCTACTTGTAAAAGCCAGGCCGCATAATAAGACGCTGCTTTCGGATAATTTATTTTTAAACGCCATCATACTTTGCCTTTTCGCTAAAAGCAGGTATCCCCATCATAAAAAGAAGCCTCAGTTTACCGCTTACCTTATCCATATGGCCTAACAACGCAAGATCAGAAATCCTGCGTCCGCTTTGCACCTGGGAACGCTTCTTTAATAACTCGCTTAAATTCTTAAAGTTTTCTGTGTATGCTCTTACGTATACTTCTCTTATTACCCGTAATTGCCCTTTGAGAAAAAAAACGCATATCTCAGCGATATTGATCCCAGCATATAATGGTAAAGTGAAAAATACGGAAAAAGCGCTGTAATTTTTAATAATTGAGCGCAGGGCATTAAATTCGCCCCAGAAACGCTTGGTAATATTGGTCTGGTATTCTTTTAATTCGCTAGTGACGCAGGCGCTGTCATGAAAGAACTTCGCATCATCCACCACAGCCACTTTATATCCGTATAGCCAGCACCGCCAGCAGATATCCCTGTCTTCTCCGTAAAGAAACATCTTTTCATCAAATCCGCCCAGCCTCTGAAACAAATCTTTCCTCATAAAAATAGCCGCGTCCACATAAAAAGGCTCAGACCTACCATAAGGGTAACCGAAAATATCACAAGGTACGCCAGCGTTGATCAGGGATTTCCCATCATATGTATAAGTCCTGCAGCCTGCTATGCCGATTTGAGGATCACTCTGCATCGCGCCAACAAGGCTGGAAATAAGATGGGGATCCGCGAGGGTGTCATTGTTGAAGAAAAACAGGTATTCTCCCTTAGCTACCGCTGCTCCTTTATTAGAGGCGACTGCCAGCCCTAGATTGACTTTATTGTCTACGATATTTACGTCTTTATAGAGGCTGCGCACAAATTCTACACTGCCATCACAAGAACCGTTATCAACCAGCACTATCTCAATATTCTTATATGACCCCTGATAGAGAGAATCTATACAGCTCTTCAGGTATTTTTTCCCGTTAAAGTTAACGATGACTACGCTAACCAGAGGCTCTGTTGGCATTCTTATTTATCCTATAGATCCTGATCGTCGGCCCTAAGTTATCCGTGGGACTAAACTCCTTGATCATTTCAACTCCGGTTACCCTGTTATACAAAAGATCCGTATAAAAATCCCTTGCCTGCCTTACCAGATAAAAAATCAAGCCGTGCCTTCCATCAGGGATATAATCATTGGCGTGCGCATAATTCAGTTCCAACCTGTCCTTTATGAAAGCATTGAAAAAGTTCTTTCTATAAAGGTCGTCTTTAAAAAGAAACTGGCTCCAGGCAAAACTTGTGATAATTATATAATCCACTTTTTCCCTGTTGATTATCGCATCCATATCCTTAAACATAAACCGACTGTAAAGATCGCGATAAACTATTTGCTTACTTGCCTCTTCCCTTGCGGATTCAGGC
Source organism: uncultured Planctomycetales bacterium (assembly GCA_964354335.1). GTDB lineage: Bacteria > Omnitrophota > Gorgyraeia > Gygaellales > Profunditerraquicolaceae > JAPLLR01. Next base: position 13,475 of record CAYGZJ010000016.1, read on the forward strand.
ATATCTTTGGGCCAGACAGGTCCATCAGACCAATTCATCAGCTCAACAAATTTATAAGTTTTTTTAGTATCCAGATATTTCTGATATAGGCTGCCGATCTTTGGCTTCAGATTTCCTTCATAATATTTTTTTGCAATGGGGTTACGCAGCAAAAAGGGCGTTTCGCCTTCAAGCGGAACCGAGAATACTGACCAATCTACTCCGATTTTTGAACCCGGCTTAAGGTTACCCTCGATCCACTCTTTGGCGATAATACGCGTATCTTTGCGTGTCTTCTTCAAATCTACAATAAACTCCTGCAAGACTAAAGGCAAAATTACAAGAATAGCAAGTATATAAATATACTTTGATTTGAGCTTGTTTTTCGTCAGATCTACCAGGGACGCCGCACCGAAAATACAAAGAATCGGCAAAACTGAGAGCATATCGTGCAAAAGTCTAAATCCCCACCTCGAAACAAAAAACAAATACGTAAAGACAAAGACCAAGAATACAATGTCCCTTGGCTTATGCCGGAAAAACGCGTAAATGAAACCGAAGATCATCACCAGGCCCAAAATAAAATCCTGTCTGAACAATTCAGTTATAAACCACCAGAGCATACTAAAAATATTATATGTAAACGGCGCTTTTGAGGAAAAGCCAACCTTAGTCACTCCGAACAACTCTAGGGTCTTAATCCAGGATTTATCAAATACAAAAAACCAGTAGAAGTTACCTAGCAGAGAGAAAATGCCTAAGAAAAATAAAGAAACCACGGTCAGCTTCAATAACCGGCCGGCCTCTACATTACGACTATGCCGCATGAAGACAAAAACATAAGCTACAAAAAGAGAAGGTAAAAGAAAAATCCCCTGGTTCTGAACTGAAATTGCCAGGCCGCAGGTCAGGCCGGAAAGAATAAAATTCCTTTTTGTGGGTTCCTCTAAGAGCTTAAATATAAAATAAAAAGCCGGCAGTGTAAAAAAGCAAAGCGCTATCGGATAAATCGCCCATTGGGAATGCTGGAATAACTGAAATTCAAAAAGCACAAAGATGAGCGCAACTATACCGGCATCTTTACTCTTAAATACATCCCTACCGATAAAATAGGCCGCAACACCGGTGAGTACCCCAAAGACTACGCTGACAATCCGGGAAATTAAGTATAGGGCTGTCGGATCGATAAGGAATTTCAAAGCGAAATCATAAGTCCCGGAAAGAAAATGAAGAAACTGACCTACTAAATAATAAATTCCGTAAATAAAAAGTAGGAGATACCGGTAGACCAGGGAGTAATCCGGCCTTGCGGGAAGAAGACTTGCCCTCTGCCCCATTGATAAGGTATCCAGAATGACCCTTGCCTCATCAGGATGAGA
>CAYGZJ010000017.1:0-14603 GCA_964354335.1 uncultured Planctomycetales bacterium
GGGCCGGGCCATTGATTGGGTCAATTGCGAATCCATCCTTCCCCTGATGAAAGAAAACGGTTTATTCATGGGCGTCTTTGGAATCGAGGTGACTACGCAATCAGAGCTTAAGAAAATAGCTAAAGGTACCACTCTTGATCAGATACAAAAGACTATTGATATTCTGCGTAAAAACGATATTGCTATTGTCGCGGATATCATGATGGGTTTTGATCATGATACCGAAGCTATTATCAAGAAGCGTTTTGAGTATAGTGATGCGGTGGACCCGGATATCCTGTGGCTAGGTTATGTTACTCCTGCCCCGAACTCTCCGATGTGGAGAATAGCGCTCAAGAAGGGGTGGATCGATCCGAAGAAAGTGGATTTCTCTACATGGGATTTCCTGCATCCGGTCATCCCCACAGATCATCTTACTACTGAAGATCTCGGACGCCTGGGTTCCTGGTGTATGCGTGAATTCTTCTCCAAGCCCGGACGCATCAATCGCATCATGGAGAGCAATTTCGACCCGCTTGCCAAGCTGTGCTTCAAGGATCAGCTGGATAACCTTAACAAGTGGGAAGCGGCAGCGGTTAAAGGGGAGGTGTTGATTTAGTTCTAAAGTTCTAAAGTTCTAAAGTTCTTTAGTTCTTGATTTTGCGGGAGGAGATAAAATATGAAAGAAAAGATCAAAAATGTATTAAGTAATCTTTTGAAAGTTAAGTCTGAAGAATTGAAGGATGATGTCAGCCTGATCGATTCTATCGGAGTGGATTCAACCGAGATGGTTGAGGCAGTGATTGCGCTGGAAAAAGCCTTCGGCATGAAATTAAGCCCCAGGGAAATCACTAAAGCGTCGTCCATTGATGATATTGAGAAGGTCATCCAGTCAAAATTAGATAAATAATGAAGATCATCGATCTGAGTCTGCCGATAGATGATGCGGCCTTTGAGGTCCACGAGGTAGCCATTGAGCGCGTCGGCCATAAAGCCGGTGTGGAGAAGTTTAACCGCGTGATCATGGGCAAAACCTTTATCGGTAAGATCAAGTATCTTCTCGGTAAGCGCATCGTCAGGAAAGAAGATCTGCCGGATGAGGAGTTTCTCTCTTTAGAGGTCGTCCATTCACCGGTGCATATCGGCACTCACCTGGATTATTCATTCCATTACGGCTCACAATCAGAAAAGCGCGCTTCCAAGACCGCGGAGGAAATACCGCTGGAATACTGCTATCAGGAAGGGGTAAAGCTCGACCTGACACACAAAAAACCAAATGAGGTCATTACCAGCCGGGATATCGAAGAGGCGCTTTTAAAGATCAATTATAAACTTAAGCCATTAGATATTGTTCTTCTGCATACCGGAGCCGATAAGTTATACGGCGGCCCAAAATATTTCTCTGACTATCCCGGTGTGGAAATTTCTGCCATTGATTATCTTCTGGATAAAGAGATAAAGATCTTTGGTACGGATACTATGGGCATTGACCGGCCCTACCGCTTCATGCTCAAAGAATTTATGGAGAAAAAAGACGTAACGGCTTTGTATCCGGCGCATTTCCACGGCCGCAAGAGGGAATTTATCCATATTGAGCGGCTGGCGAATTTAGACAAAATTCCAGCATCCGGATTTAAAATAATCTGTTTCCCGGTAAAAATCAAGAATACCGGCGCGGCCTGGTCGCGGGTGGTCGCGATCTTGTAATTAACCCCGCTTCGTAAGCGCTGCAAAAATTTTCTGGGCTACGCCCTAAAAATTTTTGCGCACTCGCGGGGCCCGCTAAATAAAAACTTTTTGTGTTCGAGGAGGTTAATATGGGACATACCTGCAATTCTATAGTCATTAACGCGCCTTACGATTTAGTCTTTGATATCTCTAACGATATTCCGCGCTGGACGGAATTGTTCGGAAGCGAATACAAAAAGGCCGAGGTTTTAGAAAAGAAAGACAACAAGATAACCTTTCGCCTTACTGATGAGGATGATAAGTCCTGGGTCTCCTGGAGGCTGCTTTTTAAAGATAAATATTTTGCATATGCTCAGCGCCATGAACCGCTTTTCCCGTTTAAATATATGAAGATTGTGTGGTTTTATACTCCTAAACCCGAAGGCATAGAAATGACCTGGATTCAGCATTTTGAGATGGAAAAAGGTTTCAAGTTCAATGACCTGCAGATAGAAGGTTTTATTAACGACGGCTCAAAACACAATCTGAAGATATTTAAAGAGATCATCGAGCGGGAAGCGAAGATTTAAGTTGAAGAAGACAACGTTCTTAATTCTTTGCCTGGAAGGCGCGGTATTGTCGTTCAATGTGGCAGCGGCCGCAGCTTTGGTTCCGTCAATTGCCAAAGAATTTGCTCTTTCTCAGTTTTTAGTCGGCAAGATCGTTTGGCTGTATATGCTGCCCTATGGGATTGCCGCGTTGTTCTACGGGCCGTTAGTCAGGGCTTTTGATGCCAAAAAAGTAGAGCTGGTTTGCTTATTCTTTTTTTCCTGCGCCAACATATTAGCCGCATTTGCGCAGCACATAGGTACGCTTTTTACCGCACGTATCTTGATGGGCTTATTCGGAGCTTCAGTCATTCCGCTTGGCCTGATCTTGATCGGCAAGCACATCGAGCCGAGATCGCGCGGCAAATTTGTAGGTTTGTTTTTCGGCGCTACTTTTGTCGCATCTTTACTTGGCCTTTTCTTAAGCGGGGTTATTTCCTGGAGGATGATTTTTCTGCTTCCCGGCATCGCCGGTTTTATTCTTATGGCGGCGATGGCGCTATTGCTGCCCAGTTTTAGGCAGGATGCCACAGGTTTTAAGATCAATTACTTAGCGGCGCTTAAAGAAAAAAGAGTCTTAATAGTATTTACCTATATATTTATCATCAGCCTTTTGTATCATGGGATACAGCAGTGGCTGGGGGTGTATTTCTCAAAGAATTTTGCGTTTTCTCAATTTTTGATCAGCATGCTGATAACCCTGACTAGCTTAAGCGGAGTATTCGGGGAAGTTATGGGAGGCAAGCTAGCGGATCAGCTGGGCAGAGTCAAGACTATCAACCTCGGGATCGTGATGATGGTTGTAAGCGTATTACTGCTTATTCTGCATTCTCCGGTTTCGGTATTGGCGTTGCTAATGATCGTATGGGGAGTAGGCTGGACGTTCAATCACGCCGGGCTCTCAACGCTTTTGACAGATTTACCAAGAGATTATCTGAATGAAGCAGCCAGCTTAAACAGCGGCGTGCGTTTTATCTCCGGAGGCCTGGGCGCTTTTTTAGGCGGAATACTTATGCAGCAAAGCTTTATTTTAGGATTCATTGTTTTTAGTGTTTGTCTTGCCGGGTTATTATTTTTTAGTAAAAATTTAAGATGAGGAGGTATCGATGAGTGAGAATTTAAAGGGGAAAGTTGCTATTGTTACGGGTGCCAGCCGCGGAATCGGCAAGGCCCTGGCATGTACCGCTGCCAGTTTAGGGATAAACCTGACGATTGCCGCCCGCGGCGAAGGTCCGTTAAGGGAAACCGCCGAGGAGATCGCCAAACAGTATAAGGTAGAGGTGCTTCCGGTAGCCTGCGACGTAACTAAATTAGAGGACCTTGAGAATCTCGTCACTAAGACCAAGGAAAAATACGGAAGGATCGACATCCTGATCAATAACGCCGGCGTCTCCAGTCAGTATCCCTTTCCGCAGCAACCGATCGAAGATTTTGAGAGATTAGCGCATACGAATTATCTGGGTTATGTACGCTTAATCCGCCTGGTCATCAACGATATGATCAAAAACAAATCCGGCGCCATTATTAATATGGTTTCTGGCTCGACCTTATGCGATCCTTTGCCGAGGAACTTTATTGTTTATAGTTCTCTGAAAGTGGGATTGCGCGCTTTTTCAAAAGGGCTCTTTTGGGAATTACGCGACCACGGCATCAAGGTGACTTCGATTTTACCCGGGGTAACTGATACGGACCTGACCGGAAAGCTCAGCGAGATCACCAGCGATACCTCCCGCCTGATGACGACCGAGGCAATTGAGAACGCGGTAAAGTTCGCTCTTACTGTCCCGGCCAATGTCTGTCCTCTGGAGATCTCGGTTATTAATCAGCAGACTCCGTGGACCGCACCGGTTATACCGTTTGAACAACAGCATCCCGGTAAATAATAAGGAGCTCTTCATGAGAGCAAAAACCATACTTGTTGTTTTTTTGGCAGCGATTTTTACCGCATCGCCTCTGTTTGCGGAGACGTTGATTTTAAAAAACGGCCAGCGTATCGAAGGCAAGATCATCGAAAAGGGTAAAGACAGCCTGAAGATCGAATTTGAAGGGGTAAAGCTGGTCTATTTTAATTCTGATATAAAAAGTATCCTCGATGACAGCGGCAAAGAGATCACCGGCTTAGCCGAAAGTAAGCCGGCCCAGGCAGAAATAGCAAGTCAGCCATCTTCAGCGCCTGCCCTAAGCCCGGTTGACGAAGCCATGCTTATTGATCAGGTTTTGGATCAGTCCGGGATCAGGAAGCAGCTTCAGCAGATCCCCGCGCAGATAAGTATGCAGCTTGCCGCAAGAAAACAGGAGTACAAGCCCGAGGTCTACGCCATCCTGGAAAGGTCAATGACGGAGTCTTTCAGGGCCAATACGCTCTATCAGTTAGCAAAAGATTGTTTCCGTAAGAATTTTGATGCCCAGAAAATGCAGGATACCCTGACATGGTTGCAATCGCCTTTGTTCAGGAAGTTTTCCGGGCTGGAGATGAACCTCTCCGATCCTAAGGTGCGCGCTGAAGTCAAGGAATTCACCACTTCTCTTATGACTAAGCCGCCCCCGGAAGCGCGCCTGGGTTTAGTAAAGCGTTTTGATCAGGCGACCAATTCCACAAGTTTAGCGGTGGATATCATCACCAGCATCAATCGCGGCATGGTCACGGGGATAGAAAAGTTTGTGCCCGTTGATAAGCGTGTGCCGCCGGACAAATTAGACGAGTTACTGGCTCAGCAGCGGCAGAAAATCGAGGAGCCGCTTAAATCAGCTTCCATGATTTCTATGATCTTTCTTTTCCGTTCGGTCTCTGACGAAGAACTAAGGCAGTATATTTCATTCTATGAGTCTGATACCGGGAGATGGTTTACCCGCCTTAGTAGCCTTGCCATGAACAGCGCGATGACCACGGCAGCTGAATCTATCGGAGAAAAAATGATTGAAGCGCGCAGGCAGTTGCCTCCCGCAGAAGGGGTAAATACAGATGGAAAGACAGGATATCAAAAACCTTAAGAAGCGTTACCTGGTCTGGTTTTACAAGCAGACCAGGGACGCCCTGGACAGGGTGGAGCGCAAGTTCACGCAGCTAGATATTGACAGGCTGATTTTGGAACAGTTGCGCAAGCTCGACAGCAAAGGAAAGATTAAAGCCTTTATCGATGAGTTTAAAGTTTATATGCAGAATAAGGAAAAAGAGGCGCTGGCCTTAAAATACGACGGTAACGCCATGCGTTCGGAGTATTATTTTCTGGAACTGAAGCTTTTGGCTATAGAAAAGGCGATTGTAAAGGAATTGGGCAAACCTGCATTAAAAGAGATCAAGCAGCTTTACGAACAGGAGATGCTTAATCGGATTCTCCAGGAAAGGCAACAGAAGGTATGAAAATGGGGTTTACGGTATCGTATTCGCTGGTATGCGTCGGAGCGGCGTTCTTATTTCTGGCCTGGTACCTGCGCTATTTCGAAAGCCACTCGATTTTCTTTCCCATGAAGGAAATGAAGTGCTTTCCTTCCGACCTCGGGCTTGATTATGAGGATCTTTATTTACAGACCAGCGATAAAGTAAAACTGAATGCCTGGTTCCTGCCCTGTAAAAACGCTCCCTATACGCTGATATTTTGTCATGGAAATGCGGGAAATATCGGCCACCGCCTTGAGAAGCTGAAATTCTTCCACGGTCTGGGGCTGAACGTCTTGATCTTTGATTACCGCGGTTATGGCCACAGCAGTGGATCTGCTTCGGAACAAGGGATATACCGCGATGCCCAGGCGGCGTATGAATATCTGTTGTCCCGTAAGGTCCCTCCAGAGAGGATCATCAGCTACGGGGAATCTATCGGAGGAGCGGTAGCTGTTGACCTGGCTTCAAAAAATAAGATCGGAGCTTTAGTCGTGGCAGATACAATGACCAGCTCTAAAGAAATGGTGAAAGAGCTTTTTATCATCATCCCCTACTGGGTCTTTTCCAGCCGTTTTGATTCGCTGAGCAAAATTCCGAAAATCACCGTTCCCAAGCTCATGGTGCACAGTATTAATGATGAGATCGTTCCCTATAGCCTGGGCAGGAGGCTTTATGAGGCTGCGCCCGAACCTAAGGAATTCCTGAAGATCCGGGGCGGGCATAACAGCTGTTTTTTTGAGTCAAAGGGTATTATTCACGACAGGATGTCAGATTTCTTGAAGAGATTGCCGCAATGAAGATAATAGACGCCCACAGCCACTGGTTGCCTGAAGAAATAATTCTTAACGCCCATTTTTTCTCCAAGGCATGGGGGGATATTGAATCACAGCTAAAGGCTATGGACGCGGCGGGAGTGGATCAGGCGGTGCTTAGCTATCCGACATCGGATGCGCAGGTAAAGCTGGGCAGTTTAGCCGATGTGGCGCGGATCTTCAACGAGCGTATCGGAGAAATCCTGAAACGCTATCCAAAGCGATTTGTCGGATCGGCGGCGCTTCCGGTGGATAAACCCGAAAGCATGCTGGATGCCTTAAAAAAAGCAACCCAGGAGCTGGGGTTTAGGGCGGTCTCTTTGGCAAGCAGTTATAACGGCATGTATCTTGATGATAAGATTTTTTCCCCGATATATGCTTATGCGCAGCAGAATAATCTTCCGGTTTTTGTACACTCACAGATAATCAACCCTATTGGCTCGGAGCGCGTGCAGGATCCGCTTTTAACCCCGGTGATCGAATACGTCTTTGATACCACGATCTGTATCGGCAAGCTGCTGATGTCTGATATCTTGCGCGACTGCAGCGCGAAATTCATCTTCGGTTACTTCGGAGGCGTGATCCCGTTTTTGAGCCACCGCTTTGACGCTACCTATCAGATGCTGCGCGGTATAAACTTTGTGAAGGATCTTCGCGGGAACCCCACGGATTATCTAAAGAATATTTATGTGGATACAAGCGGAGATGTCCGTAAAGCAAATTTCCTTGCGGCATTGGAGTTGTTAGGGCCCAAGCATGTTTTATGGGGCAGCGACTGGCCGGCGAAAAGGGATATAATCGGCTCGATCAACGCGGTACAGAATTTGGACATACTAGAACAGGATAAAGCAGATATATTAGGATCAAATCTGGCAGGATTGCTGCCGTAATTAAAAAGGAGAAGATAAGATGCAGATGGTAAAGCAGATACACATGACCGGCAAAGATTTGACTGATATGGTGCAGCTAAGGCCTCAGGATGTGGGTAAGTACGCAATTGTACCCGGGCCCAAAGACAGGCTGGAAGTGCTTCTGAAGAAAATTGAAAATCCCGTAAAGAATTTCTCGTTCATGGAGTATAATATGTACACAGGCACTTTTGCGGGAATTAAGGTTACCGCGATGAACGGCGGAAGGTTCTCAACTGATACCGCGATTACCGCGGAAGTCATGTGCAACGCCCAGATCCAGAATATCATCCGCATCGGCACCTGTGGATCACTGGACGAGAATATCAAGGTCGGAGATTTGTTTGTTGTAGATGAAGTCATCCGTGGAGACGGAGTGACTCCGTATTACGTGGATAAGAACTTTAAGACCGTTGCTGACAAAAGAATATCCGATACATTGTTTGAGATCGGCAAGGGGATGGGCTTAGAGATCCATCGCGGCATTGCCTGGACTACCGATGCTTTACTGAAAGAAACGCGCGAGATCGTGGAGCCAAAGCGCAAAGAAGGCGCAAAAGCCGTGGATATGGTCTCTTCTACGCTATTGACTATCGCCCAGACTTACAACATTAAGGCAGGATCGATTCTGGCAGTCAGCGACAATGTCGTTACCGGAGAAATGGGCTTTATGAATCCGCTCTATTACATGGCGGAATCGAATCTGATTACCATTGCCTTAGAGGCAGTTAAGAAATTGGAAGGGAAATAACTACAGGATAAATTCAAAGATTAAAATTCAAAATTCAAAGCAAGTTCAAAAGGTTAAATTTTAACTTTAAACTTTTAATTTGTTTTGAATTTTGCGCTTTAGACTTTGAATTTAACATGCTAACTAAAATCATATGAAATTTTCTCCTCTATTCTGGCCTATCCAACTCAAAAATAGCGTCATCTATATTCTTGACGAGACCAAACTGCCGCATAAGCTTGTCTATGTGAAGGCAAAGGATTATAAGCAGGCGTGCCTGGCGATCAAGCAGATGAAGACGCGCGCCGTCGGGCAGGTAATTTTAGTATTCTATATCTTTTTGCAGGTCATCCGGAAGACCAGGGATAAAAAGAAATTATTGCCTGTGCTTGAAAAAGTCGCCCAAGCCATAAACGCGACCCGGCCGACCTTGTCTTTCAGATTCTTAACCAATATGGTCTTAAACTGGGCCAAGTCCGATATCGACTTGGAGCGCTGTATTAAAGGATTTCTGGATAACCTGAAGCATAAAAGGATCCAGCAGGCAGAAGAGGCCAGCAAGTTGATCAGTGACAACGATACGATTCTTACGCACTGCAATATCAGCGGCCAAATGCCGTTGATCGCGGAGTTCTGCGAAAATGAATCTAAGCGCGTGCGTTTCTTCGCGACGGAAACCCGTCCGTATCTACAGGGCTCACGCCTGACCGCCTGGGAATTAAAGCGCGAAGGTTTTGATGTGACTATTATCAGCGATAATATGGTTGCCCAGGTCATGTCTGAAGGAAAGATCAATAAAGTCATCGTGGGGGCGGATAACCTGGCGCAAAACGGCGATATCGCTAATAAGATCGGCACCTATCAGATCGCCATTCTGGCCAAGCATTTCAACATTCCTTTTTATGTGCTTTGTCCGCCTGCCTCAGAAGCACGCAGCGGTAAAGATATTAAAATCGAAATCAGGCCGGACAGGGAATTGCTGGAATATGAGGGAATAAGCCTTGCCCCTAAGGGTGCTAAGGCATATTATCCGGCATTTGATGTGACACCCAACAGTTTAATCACCAAACACATTTACCTGAGGGTCTAAATGGCCGACCAGCAAAAGGTATCGGTGGATGAGATTATTGCTATCGGCAGGAAGTTATATGATCTGCGGCTGGTGATGGCGCGTTCAGGAAACGTGAGCTGCCGGATCGATAAAAATACAATTCTTATCACCGCTACCGGCGCAAGCCTTGGGAGCCTGACGAGCGATGATATCATTACCGTTGATTTGACCAGCGAGCGGGATATGCAAAACAAGCGCCTGACCAGCGAATTCCCTTTGCATAGCGCAATATACAAGAATTTTACAAACAGCGCCGTTATCCACTGCCATCCTCCCTTGACCAATGCCTATTTTGCAACCGTTCCGGTCCTTAAAACCCTGACTTTTGAGACACGGCTTTCTCTGGGCAGCATCCCTGTCCTGGAGCAGGATACCCCTAGCATCACCAAGCTTGAGCCGGTCACTGAGGCTTTAAAAACCAGCAACATTGTTGTGCTGAAAAATCACGGCGTGGTCGCCATCGCAGATACATTTAAAGATGCGTTATATCTTATTGAGGATTTAGAGGGGGCGGTAAAGGTCGCGGCTGTAGCAAGACTTTTTGATAAAGAGATCCTCGATAATCTGGATGCCGCATTACAGGAAGATTTGACCAGTGAAGAAATCGCGTATCCTATGTTTAGCAAGGAGCATATCCAGGCGATCGTAGACCTGGTGAATAAAGATGAATGTATCGCGCAGAAAGGAAAAGAGCTTGATCTTACGCTGCAATTAGCGGTAAAGCTCAACGGAACCGATAAGGCATTCAAATTCAATTTTGAAAAAGGAAGGATCGTCAGATTGGATCAAGATGGCCTTGCCCCTTTTGTGATTTCTGCCCCCCGGGAAGTCTGGGAGCAGGTATTTTTAGGAAAACTCGATTCGTTTGTGGCGGTTACGCAAGGCAAAATGAAATTAGATGGTCAATTAGCGCAGCTCTCCAAGTGGTACGTACCGTTTACGCGGCTATTCGCGTTGTTTAGGCAGGTAAGGTTTAAGTAAGCATATAATTAATCCCGACTTGTAAAATAGGGGAATTAAAGGGGGTCGCTATGGACTGGGGGATGGAAAACAGGTTAAGAAGGTTGATTCCTGACGGTAAATGTTTCTTTATGCCTATTGATCACGGATATTTTCAGGGCCCCACCAGTTGCCTGGAAAGGCCGGGGGAGACTATTAAACCGCTGCTTCAATATTGCGACGGGCTTTTTGTCACTAGAGGGGTATTGCGTTCAGTGGTTGACCCGGTCAAGAGCCTGCCGATCATCCTGCGGGTATCCGGAGGGACAAGTATGGCAGGAAAGGACTTAGCCAATGAGGGCCTGACCACTTCAATAGAAGAGATCCTCCGGTTAAACGCAAGCGCAGTGGGTATTTCTGTTTTTGTGGGCAGCGATTACGAGCATCAGACGCTGCTGAACCTCTCAAGGCTGGTAAATGAATGCGAGGGTTATGGTATCCCTGTGATGGCGGTCACTGCGGTCGGCAAAGAGCTGGAGAAGCGCGATGCGCGGTATCTGGGGCTTGCCTGCAGGATTTGCGCAGAGCTGGGCGCGCGGATTGTAAAAACCTACTGGTGCGAAGACGGTTTTGAAAAAGTAGTGAATGGCTGCCCGGTCCCAGTGGTTATCGCCGGTGGCCCAAAATGCGAGTCCGAGACAGATGTGTTTAAGTTTGTCCATGACGGAATGCAAAAAGGTGCTATCGGGATAAATCTGGGAAGGAATGTCTGGCAGAGCCCCCATCCGGTGGCAACTGCAGCAGCGCTGCGCGCGATAGTGCATGAAAACGCGACAGTCAAGGCCGCCCAGGAATTATTCAATAAGGTTAAAAGCCAATAGGGGAAGCAACGATGCGCGTGGCAATGTACTATAAAAATAGCGATGTCCGCTTAGAAGAAATATCCAGGCCCCAGATCGGCGCCGGCGAGTTATTGGTAAAGGTAAATGCCAGCGGCATTTGCGGTAGCGATATTATGGAATGGTACCGGATAAAAAGGGCTCCGCTGGTACTCGGGCATGAGATTACCGGCGAGATTGTGGAGGCGGGTAAAGATGTCAGCAGGTTTAAGGTCGGCGATAGGGTATTTGTCTCCCATCATGTGCCCTGCAACAGTTGCCGGTATTGCTTAAGCGGCAACCATACGGTATGCCAGACGCTGCACACCACTAATTATTTTCCAGGAGGTTTTGCCGAATATATCCGCGTTCCCATGGTCAATGTGGAGCGCGGCGTATTTTTACTGCCGCAAGGGATATCTTTTGAAGACGGGACTTTTATCGAGCCATTAGCCTGTGTGTTGCGTGGCCAAAAAATGGCGCGACTTGAACCTGATCAGACAGTGCTTATACTAGGCGCTGGGATTTCCGGTTTACTGCACCTATTGATGGCCGCCGCACAGGGGGTCCAGCGGGTGATTATCACAGACATCAATGAATACCGGCTAAAAGTAGCTAAGGAATTGGGGGCTTATGCTGTTGTCAACGCCAAAGAGGATGTGGCGGTCAAACTGCGCCAGTTCAATGAAGGAAGGCCCGCGGATTTAGTTATTGTCTGTACCTCTAGCCTCTCGGCCTTTCAGCAGTCATTACAATGTATTGACCGCGCTGGCACCTTGTTATTTTTTGCTCCGACAGACCCCGGGATAAACCTGCCTATTCCGGTAAATGATTTCTGGCGCCAAAGCATAAAGATAATGCATTCTTACGGAGCAAGCCCCGCGGATTTATCTGCGGCGATAGAGGTGCTCGCCGCGGGCAAGGTACCTGTCCATAAATTGATTACGCACCGCTTAAGCCTTCAAGAGACCGCGCGCGGATTTCAGCTGATGGCTGAAAGCGGGGAATGTATCAAAGTGATTGTTGAGCCACACAGGCCCTGATCGTTGGATATGCCAATTCCGTCTATCAGCGGAAAAGGAGAACGCATATGAACACCAGCTTTTTTATCGACGGAGAGTTTAAAGAGACGGAGCAAAAGCAGAAGATCATCAATCCTTCCCGGGGAGAGGTGATCGCCGAGGTCTCGCTAGCTTCGGAATATGATGTACTTTCTGCAGTCAGCAGCTCGCGCATCGCCTTTGATCATAAGGGCTGGCATGATCTTGCCCTGTCAGAGCGCAAAGAGTTTCTGCTTAATATCTCTAAAGGAATACTGGATAAGGCAGGGGAGCTGGCGAATATCGAAACTATGAATACCGGAAAGCCGATCAAAGAATCCACTTTTATGGATATACCTTCGGCTGCCCAGGCATTCCGCTATTTTGCTCAAAATCTTGAGAAGTTTTTAAAGCCCAAGACCCAGGAAATCTCCTCTCAGATCGCGCAGGCCCAGGCGAGCCTGATCCGGGAACCGTTGGGGGTTGTGGTATTGATTGTCCCCTGGAATTACCCTTTGTTAATTGCCTGCTGGAAATTGGCTCAGGCCCTGGCTGCGGGAAATACGGTGATCCTTAAACCTTCGAGCCTTACCCCCCTGACCGCATTAGAGCTGGGGACTATTATTAAGGAGGCGGGGCTGCCTAAGGGAGTGGTTAACATCATCGTGGGAAGCGGTGACTCGGTCGGAAAAGCGCTCTGTTCTGATAAGCGCGTGGATATGATATCCTTTACCGGGAGCAATGCGGTAGGCAAGAAGATCATGGAATATTCCTCGGAGAACGTCAAGAAAATGACATTGGAGTTGGGAGGAAAGTCAGCAAGTATAGTATGCAGCGACGCAGATATAGAGGCAGCGGTGAACAGCTCGCTGTGTTCAATATTTCTCAGCCAGGGCCAGATGTGCACGGCGATGTCACGTATCTTTGTTGAAGAGGATGTTTACGACGCTTTTTTAAATGACTTCGTCAATAAGGCCAAGCGCATAAAGCTGGGAGACGGCATGGATTATCAGTCGCAGATGGGCCCGCTTATTTCTGATAGTCAGCGCCAGAAAGTCATTGATTTTGTAGAGAAGGCAAAAAAAGACGGGGCGCGTATCCTATGCGGCGGCAGGATTCCAGAAGAGGAGGGCCTTAAGGCAGGATTCTTCTTTGAGCCTACCGTTATCACGGATGTGACCGCCGAGATGTCGATTTTTAAAGATGAAGTCTTTGGACCGGTTGTCTGCATAAGTAAATTCTCAGATATTCATGAGTCGATTAAATTAGCTAACGCAAGCGATTTTGCCCTTGCTGCCTGTGTCTGGACCAGGGATGAGGCCAAGGCCAAAGAGATCGCTTCAGAGCTAAATGCCGGGACAGTTTGGATCAATACCTACGGGATGTTTTTTGATGAGCTGCCCTACGGAGGTTTTAAACAGAGCGGTTTCGGCAAGGAATTAGGACAGGAAGGTTTTCTCGAATATACGCGGCTGAAGAACTTGGTGGTGGATAAAACCAAAGACTCAAAGCCGCTGGTAAATTACTGGTACGGTTTTTAGAGTAGAGAAAGGAGCCTTTTATGGCACTAAGCGACTACAACGGCCCTGAACGCAGAGAAAATAAAAGACAGATCTCCAGGTTTACGCTTCGCTATCAGGTGTCCGGACAGCCGGGCTCTGCGGTGCGCACTGTTACTACCACTGATGTCAGCAGCAGCGGACTGGGATTTGAAGATTCCCTGGCGCTTCCTATTGACACTAAAATTGACTGTGAGCTGGTCCTGCCGAAGCTCGTTGAGCCGCTGAAAATAAAAGGCATTATCAGGAGGATCACGAAAGTCGAGGGCCTGAATAATTATTTCTACGGAATGTCCTTTGATGTGATCTCAGAGAATGATCGGCAGGTCCTTATGGAGTATGTGCAGGCAGTCAGCATCAATAACATTTTGCGTACCGCGGTAAAAAACGGGGCTTCTGACGTGCATCTGGTTTCTAATCAGCCGCCGATCATGCGTAAGACCGGAGAGCTGATCAATATGAGCGATGTGATGCTGTGTTCCGGTGATTTAAAAGAAATGGTCTTAAGCATATTAACGCCCAGGCAGCGTAAGGAGTTTGAAGATACTCTGGAGTTGGATTTCGCCTATTCTATCACCGAGGGAATGCGTTTTCGCGGCAACCTCCATTCTGAAAAGGGTAATTTCGGCGTTGCCTTCCGGCATATCCCAGCTGAGATCCGTTCCTTAGAAATGCTGGGCATGCCTACGGTTATGGCGGAATTAGCGCGCAAAAAGAGCGGCCTAGTCTTGGTAACCGGACCGACGGGAAGCGGCAAGACCACGACCCTGGCAGCGATGATCGATCTGATCAACCGTGAGAAGAACAAAATGATCGTCAGCATTGAGGATCCCATAGAATATGTCTATGAATGCAAAAAGAGCATCATCAAACAGCGCGAAGTAGGCATTGATACGCTTTCTTTTGCCCTGGCCTTAAAGCATGTCCTGCGGCAGGATCCCAATGTCATTCTGGTCGGAGAAATGAGAGACCTGGACTCGATATCCATGGCG
>CAYGZJ010000018.1:0-14104 GCA_964354335.1 uncultured Planctomycetales bacterium
TCCCTGCCTCTGCCGGCGTGGATATACTGCCAGAGTAAGGGTGTCAGATAGATCAAGCCGAGGAATCCGGGAGGAGAACGTTCTTTGGGTTGGGCTAAGTCTATGGTCAAGGCAGCGGCAAAGTCTTCATTGACCACTATGCCTTGGGCTTTCAGGAAATCCAGGGCTGTTCTCTTAGATGCGCTAAAGGCATTATCATAAGCTGTGCCCCGGCCGATGATGTTATGTTGGGTTGTCGGCTCAGCCAGGACATCATTTACCCCGGGCATACCCATGCCGCCGGTATGAGGCACGCCAGAGTTGAGGAAGTCAGGGTTAGGAGATAGTCTTCCTAATGTTTCTTCAATTCTCTTGGTAAGTGCGACAGTATCGTTAACAAATTCACTGCAAGAAGAAAGGTCCGGAACTTCAACGGGAGCTTGTATTCTTCGAACAACTTCCTCTCGGGCCATTTCATAAGTATCATCTCCGGGGAGTAGTTCATGTGTACACTCAAGCGGAGTAAACCATTCGCCATCTCTTAAAACAGCGCTCTCTAGATCCGCCCTTATTTTTAAATCATCCTCACCGGGAGAAACGAATTTCTTCTTTCCTAAATCCAAAACCAAACGTAAACCAATAGAAAATCTATCGTTAGTGATACCAGTACTTTTCAGTAACGCTGTAACAATTTCTCTAATAAACAACTCAAACTCTTTGCAATATGAAGCTGTTTTTATTTCCATTTTTCCATATCGACCATACCATTGTATTGCAACTTTTTTTAATATCGTCAATGATGTCGTAAATGTAGCCAGGTCACCACTGTAAAGCTTTACAAGCATAAACAATCCATATCTAAAAGTAAGATTTATAATTATTGGCGCTATGGAATGTTCTTTTTCTAACGTTATTCTTAAGTGTCCGATTGCTTCTAAGACATTCCTAAAATATTCTTGCTTATTTCTCGTAATTTCTAAAGCCGCAGGAATACCATACTGCAAGAAACAGCCTGGGTTTACTTGATTTTTCTCAACCATCGTCAAGGCGATTTCTATAGCTGTACTAAACATATTCAAATCATCGAGCTTGGCAAGCTGAGGGAAACCTTTTTCTAATACGTACTGTTTTTGTATATTATATTTCTTTAACGCATGCAATAATTTCTCGGCCATTCCTAAGCGCTTTTTAAGCTCAGTCGTATCTTTTGATATTGATGCAATGGACTCAACCATTTCCTTCAGCTCATCCTTGGATATATAAGAAAACCCATACCTATCAATAAACATTGCTATTGATGCCATAACAATATAATTTCTTAATCTTCTAGGTACGCTAATATAACTAAATAAGCCTCTGCCGCTAAAGAAATGGAAATAAATTGTCTCGAAGGAGCTTTCCCCTAATTCATTTCCTTGTATAGCTTTTCTTAAATTATTCTTGATTCCCCGCTCTCCAAAGAATCTGAAAACTAATCCGATGACATAAACTACGGCAGCAAGTACACGTGACAATATGATTAAACCTATTAAACCTAAAAGATACATACAGATCGTATCCACAGTATTAGATAATAAACTGCCCCCGTTAGCAGCGCACCCTGTTATAAAAGGAAGCGCGCACAAAGCAATTACTGACAAATTAATACCTTTAATTCTTCTTACTACTCCCGAGAATTCTTCAAATGATTTTATAAATTGCTCTTTTAATAGAGACGGGGCTTTGGAGCGATGAACCAATGAATAACATAATGCATTTATTATCCTCAAGCTTAAGGCTATCGGAATAGCTAATAACATATATGCTCCCAGTAATGCAAAAGATACTGGGACAAATAACTTTCTGTACGGTGCAATGATCACCTTAAGATGTATCCTAGAAAGAATGGAAGGAATGAATCTCTCGATAATGACAGAGAAGATTTTTGGTATTGCGAGAGTGAGTAAGTTGGGTAAAAGCTCGGTTAATATCTCAAAAGTGGCTAATCCAAAGGCTGCTAATCCTTGGCCTATGCCCAGGCCTATCTTCTGACGTAAACTCGCCGCGCCATTCATCAAGAACGGCCCAAAAATCCAGGAAAGCGGCATTAGAAGCAGGAATGCATTTATACCAAACCCTACGGGATGATAAGGCGAAAGCAGGATCAACCAGATCAAGAATGTGCCTAATTTTATTCCGAAACTGAATTGTTTATATACATCTTCAGGTTTCGGCCGGGTAGCGCCCTCTCCTCTGGCAGTCACGGTATATTGGCTGCGTAAGGTGAGGCCTTCTGTGCAAAGCTTATAAGCATGCATAGGAATAAAAGACACAAAGTAAAAGAATAGCATCGGGAACCAGAGGGTAAAGAGTATCGGGCCTTTTACCGAGCCGTATCTTTCCATAAATAGCTCCATCGTCTGGATATTTACCGCTTGCGCAAAAACCAGGCCTGACATCACAAAGATCCATGGCCAGAATAGGCCTGTGTAGATACAGAAGGGTAGCAGCGTCGCCCATACTATCATCGCCACATTGGTGGCTACGACCAGCGGCTTTCTCAGATAAAATGCGGATGTAAACAGGGCCTCGAACTTTGCCGTCCAGTGCACAGAGCGGCTATTTAAGAATTTCCAGAATTCCGGAGATAACATCATCCTTACTACCGGGCCGGCGAACCTGAGGATGAATCCTGCGGAGGCATAGTGCCCGCTTTCCTGCGAGCCCTGGAAGACTATGTATTCCACATGCTTGGTCCTGAAGCCCGCGCTCAAAAGCTGGTAGCTGGTGAGCGTATCCTCGATGATCGAGTGTGACTGCACAGCATAAGCCTGTTCCAGGGCATCCACATCCAGGATCATCTTTCCAAACCCGCCTTCTGCGCCGACCCTGGCCTTGGGCCTGCGTACCGCCTTATTCCAGCAATCCTCCGCTACGGCATTGCAGAAACGTTCCGGAGAGAAATCAGCGTCATAGACCCGGTATTCAGCCGACACCAGGCCTAAACTGGGATCGATCTGGAATTCCCGTAAGGCTTCAGCCACATACATCAGGTCTTCTAATTCCATCCTGTGCGCGGAGTCCAGGCAGACTATGCGCCTGGTCTTGATATAAGGGCGCATCAGGGTCCAGCCGGGATATTTCATGGTGTTAAAGTTGCGCCAATCTGCTGGCTGTAAATAAATTATGTGCGGCGTTCCTTCAAATGTAGACCATGTGCCTCCATTATCAATACGCCTATCCTCACTATAAACTGGCACGCCCCCTACTAAGCTACCAGAAGTAGGACTACCCTTTTTTACCATGCCCCAATTCATAACAGTTCCATAAGAAGCATAATACTGTTTTATACGCTCTAAGTGCTTAACCACAACTGGCTCATTTCCCCCACTACACTTAAAAATCATCCGAACCCTTGCTAATGCCCATTTCTCTAATTCTCTACTATATCTTATATACTCTGCCTGATCTGCAAGATTACCATGAGCAACTATCCCCAGCTGATGAGCCTTACGCATATAACTAAATATAGCTGCATCCCAAATACTCACATTGGTCTTCCAAGCATTCTCGGTCCGCCAGCTCAACCAATCTTCCAATTTCATCTCCACTTCTCCAGGAGATAATTTTCCTCGACAAAGTATACTAAATGCTTCAGCAGCGCTATCGGGATTCTTCAGCTCGTTTATATCTATTGCCGAAAGGCCGCATTCCTGTGCAATAACTTCAACCCACATTTCCCATTCATTATGCCGTTTCTCCATCAAGGCTTCAAACAAAGTAGAAACTTCGCCCTCTTCTTTTGCATCCACATTTGCTATAAAAACATACTTGCTGCTTTTTTCTGAACGTATCCCTTTTCTATGCACATCGCCAGCAATGGTATGTAATGTCATATTTTCGGCTTGCTCTGGATTATCAATCCCGGGCTTGCGCATCCTATAACGGTCGACGAAATTGATTATCCTTGTCTGGGCCTCTTTTGATTCAGGGACCTGCGGCTGCCAGTTGCCAAGCGCATCGCGGGATTCTGCGGCGAAGCTCGTCCTTAAGGCATTGCCGGGCGGCAGCAATGATTCTTTTTCCTCCCTGCTGATCATCGGGCCCCTGCCGAACTTGGTATGGGTATAGGTGCCATCGGGATTATCAATACCACCCCTTAAATCCTCGACCCACCTTCTCCAGATATAGTCGTATTCCGGATGGTCTCTTAAGATCTCATCCCTCAATACGTTTAATGCCTGCTGACAATCTCTTACCGTAGCAATACCTTCTTCCTGGGCAATGACTCTCGATAAACCGGCGTAATTCAAGTAGGTGATAGAGAAAAAGGAAAGGATGCTATTAAACAGGAAAGGAACGTAGTTAAACACCATCCCCCACCAGGGAATATCAGAGGGGGCCCAGAAGCCGGTGAGCATATAAATAAGCAAGCCGTTATAAACAAACCACTCAAAGAAATTAAGGAGCCAGAAGCTACTGGCGATCTGCGTGCTGGGTACCGCATCTAGTGAGGCGCCCGCTCCCAAGCTTCGGATTATGAACGTGGTAATGAGAGAAATTGCCAGCAATATCGCGATCGCGGGTAAACCGGGCATGTGCATAAACGCTCCGAGGATCAAAGCCGCTGCAAAAGGCATGCTGAAGATGAGGTATATTGCCGGGACGGATTGGCCGAATATGCGGCCGACTATCTTGGGTATCCAATAAGCCGCAAACGCCCAATAATTACCTTTCAACGGGAACTTGACATTGGGAATATTGTCTGCGTTTCTCTTTCCTTCGATATAATCTTTAAACCCGCCTGCCCTCTCAATAAGTTGACGGACAACAGGGGCGACCCTTTTCGCCCAGTCGCCTTCATTCTCTCCCCGCCTCTGAGAGAAATCTCCGCTATCTATTAGGGCCTGCAAACCGAATCTATCCACAGGATTTGTCCTGTCTTCAGTGCAATATACGATCAGCTGATCCATCTCGCAAGCATTGAATACGTACCCGTCCCTGGTAGTGACCGGCGCTCCCAGAGGCCTCCTGCTCATTATGCCTACCTGGCCGTGCCCTCTATGCTCTTCTTCATTCAAGATGGTCAGCCAGAAATCACGGTTATTTGCCAGGGCCCTTTCCTGCTCCGGCCCGGCTAAGCCCCGGATCTGCCTGGCTATCTCCAGCAGCACCGGCAGATGGTAATTCAAGCCCGCCGCCCTGTTCCTTATAAAACGCATTAATTCAGGGTCATATGCTACTGCCACCGGCCTTTGACGGCCCGGCAGATACCTGATCGACCTGCCCCTGACTACGGCTAAACGGATCACCCAAGAATTAAATATTAAAACCAAAGCCAGGCCAATGAGGCCCACCGCGATCAGGATCACTGTTATAAGCGCAACCACTATGGAGGGCGCCCAGGTTTCGGGATTCGTTGAATTAATTATGGCGTTATGATGCTTGTTGTGTTCAAGAAGCCCTTCAGCGTAACTAAGCGTCCTCAGGGAGCCGGTTTTCTTATCCTCCTTGCTGTATAAGATCCCGTCGCGCGTATATATGCTTTTCTTTTCCTTGGTCTTCTCGCTTAAGAAGTATTCGGTCCCGTTACGCTTAGCCAAGGTCGCTGCTTTTTCGGGAGATAATACCTGGACATGAGGCGTGCTATCTTTGACCTGTGCCCCATCGATAAACTCCCAAGCCTTTATATCGGCCCCTGCCCCTTTACCTTCCCTGACATCCCTATCCCAGACCCAGGAATAACCGGCCTTTCCGCGGACAAAGACGATATAGTGCCTTTGGTAAAGGACTCTGAGCTTGGGATCCGCCAGGGCCGCAATAAAGTCGGCTGTCTCTGCGGAATCGGACTTAGTCGTATCGGTGGTAAGCGGCAGGCCGTTTGAACTGAAGAAAGTTATAGCGGGCTTATTTTTGATCTTCTTTCCGGTGTTGAACTCCGCGAACAACCTTCCGTCAATAAGGTTGGCGCGGCTGTGGACGCTGGTCTTATTGCGACGATTTTCTTTAACATCATAAATTAAAACCGGCGCAGTCTCGTTATTATAACTGGCGCTGCCAAATCTCTGATTATAACTATGCGAGAGCACGTCTTTATCTCTATAGTCGTTAATATCGCTTGAATTAATATATGCGTAGGTATGGCCTTCTCTGCTTATGCCCCTTAAGGCATAACTGGCTGTACGGAAATCACCGAGCAGGTCATCATACCAGATAAAGGTAATAAATTTAGGCGCGCTGCCGATCTGGGCAAAACCGGCCTTTTCATCAATCCGGTCAAATCCGTCCATGACCAAAATCAGGCGGCCGCGATTGTCTTTTACCTCTTCCCAATTCTTATATATACATTCAAATACCGGTTTTCCCTGCTCTCTCTGCCTGAGAATGCCGCCTATTTTTTCATAGTTATAATAAGCGTTGGCGGGCAATCTATTCCTTGCATCTTCAGAAAAGCCCTGCTGGATCTTATAAGTAACGGCTCCTGTTTCCGCAGAAAGAACGGTGCAGTTAGCAAAACTTATCAACACTTCAACGTTGCCTTCAAGCGCGGTAGTCACTGTGCATTTTGCTATGCCGACAGCGCTTGCCGGGTATTCCTCATTGCCGCGTTGTATCTTGCCGTCGTAGAACCTGAATACGCGGACATCTCCCGAACGCCTCTTGAATTCTCCGTTGACTCTTTTTCCAAACCATTCTTCAAGCACAAGGCCCCGGCCATCCCTGATCACCCGGGAGGTAGAGACCGCTTCTTTTCCTTCCGCGACCTCAATGATCTCATCTTTCAGGGAGACCGTCCTCATCCGCCCTTCTTCAAGCAGTATATTCTCGAGTTCGGATCTGCCGATCACCCTGCCCTGCATGACCGCCTGGGAGCGGGAAGGGACCTCTAAGAACCTTAAGTAGTCCTCATTAAATCCTCTGAAATCATTATAGTAAGCAATCTCTGTAGCTACTACGGCTACATCACGCGCGATATCGGAAGTGGCCAGGCGCATAGAGATAGTAGCTGTGGATAATTCGCATAACCTGTTTAAGAGTAATTTAGTATCATAGCTTCCGCGATATACTATAATATCCTTGCCTTCGGGTGTGCCGTAAAGTTTGTTTTTGTACTCTACAATTGCGGTCTTGTTTATCGGATTGACAACCAGGATCCTGTCTGCTTTTACAGTCCAGCCGTCCTTCTCCATCGTGACATCTTCGTCCAAAAGATAAGAAACACCGCACGGCAGGCCGCTATCCAAGACAAAACTTACCCCGCCCACTTTGCCTTTTTCAAAATAAGTGCGTAAATGCGGATTATACACATTAAAACTGATGGTGCCTTTCTCAAGGTCAATAGTGCCTAATTCTTTATCCGAGCTGCGCTTGGTAATTACCATGGAGCTTCTGGAGACTGTCCTCTCATCCAGGGCAAGCCTGTTGGTTATAAATACACAGGCATCCTCTAAATCTCTGGCCAGATCTATGAAGCCATATTTCACCAATACCGCCTGCCACTTCGCTAATTCATGGCTGGCGGCGTCTTCTTTGGTAGCAGAAGCGATCTTTCTTTCCAGGCGATAATTCTGCCGATCACCAAAAGACAAGAGATAGGTCCTCGAACCGATTTCCTCTCCGATTGAACTCCTATCAATAATCTCGGCGATGACGGGCTTGCGGGCACGCTCGTTAAATCTGACCCTGGCTAATTCTACCGGCACGCATTTTTCTACGGCGATCATGTGCAGTAATCCTTTGGACCGAATGTCCGCCAAATCATCGCTATCGGTCCATCTATATTCCCCTACGACAAAACCTTCGACTTGCCTGTTATCTACATTGCCGCTGATACGTTCTCCGCTGTAGCGGGTCTTGGTAAGTCCCTGGCCCTTTATATAATGATACTGGCTGCCGGCCACTTTGATGGCGGCATAATTATCCGATCCGATACAGGTACCTTGTTTTTCATAGCGCTTTTCATGTATTACGCCTTCCTGCGTATCGATATCAAACAAGACATAGCCGCTTCTTTCGCTGATGATAAGAATGCCCTTCTGGTTGCCGAAGTTACGCTCGTAGAAGCTGATCGCCGTGCCCGCGATCGGATCCCTCTCTACGACCTCGGCCTTAGAGACAATATTGCCGACCTCATCCGCAACAACCGTAGTCTTCACCCTGCCCAGCGTATCGAAAGTGTAAGTAGTAGTCCACTTCACCCTGCCGGCGCCGACCAGATCGAATATCTGGTAAGAGCCGACCTTCACTCCGCTTTGCAGGTCTATGGCCATGACGCCCTTGCCCTCTTCGGGGAACTCAAAGTAGAAATATGCCTTGTGGTTCTTGGCGTCAAAACCGACTGGGCTATAATACGGGTCGCTAGGATCCAGCAAATCCACCCGCTTAGTAAATCCTTCTTCTTTGCCGTTGTAGTAAATCGTGCTTGCGTTTCTTCTGCCCAATTCATCAAAGGTGTAGGCCTCCATCACCTCCACCTTTCCGGCCACGCCGGGCAAGGATATATATCTGATCCTCTCGATCTCGTCGCCTAACTGCATATCAACGGTCATCACGCCGTCTTTACCCTGGAAATTATAATAGAAGTAGGCCCTCATATTCGCGGCGTCAAAACCGAGCGCGTTGTAATATCCGTGACTGGAAGGCAAGAGGTCTCTTCTGACGGTATAACCTACCTGCTGGCCGTTGTAATAAACCTTACTTCCCGCCCTTCTGGCAAGTTCATCAAAGGCATATTTTTCCACCATCGCGATCTGGCCTGCGCCGGGCAACTCCGTAAATCCTTCGCGGCCGATTTCATCACCCAGCTGATTATCGATGATCATCACGCCTTCCTTGCCCTGCATATTGTAATAGAAGTAGGCCTTCTGGTTCCAACGGTCATACCCTAAGGAATTATAGTAGGGGCTTGCGGTGCCAAGAAGGTCCCTTCTGAGAGTAAAACCCACTTCTCTTCCGTTGTAAGCGATCTTGCTCCCTGACCTCCTGCCTACCTGATCAAAGCTATAGGATTCCTCGACTTTTATCTGCCTGGTCACTCCGGGTATGTCCATATAACGTATCCGCCCCACTTCATCGCCTAACTGGGTATCGATGATCATCACGCCTTCTTTGCCCGGAATATTATAATAGTAGTAAGCGCGCCTATTCGTGCGGTCAAATCCGACAGGACTGTAATATTTGTTGGCCGCCTCAAGCAGGTCTCTCCTGATGACCGCGCCCATCTCTTCGTCATTATAATAAATCTTGCTCCCGGACCTCCTGCCGTCCCGGTCATAACTGTGGACTTCCCTGATATACACTTCCTGCATGGTGCCGTCTAAGGCGGGCATCTGGACGTAGCGGGACTTTTCCGCTTCTCTTTCGCGCTGGACGTCGATTACCACCAACGCTTCCTTGCCCTGATCTTCTATGTAGAAATAGAGCTTATGATCCTGCTCATCATTTGCCACAGCCCGGTAATATTTATGGTTCGGATCCAGTAAATTGGCCAGCTGGATGACCCCTAAGCGCTCTTCGCCGGCTTCCTGCGCAGCGGAATTCCAGGCAAATTTCTCGGTGATCGGGGAAACGCCCCGTGCCCTTAAGGCGCGGTCCGGATACTGTGAAATATAAACAAAATCCGCGTAAACCCTGCCGTCCTTGTATTCGGGATTCCTGCCGGTATAAGTCCTGATTGCGCGGCCCAGGGCATTGCGGCAGACAAGCTTGGTGTTGCCTTCCAGCCGGTTATCTTCGACAAATACCCGTAAACCATACTGATCGTAAATATCTTCCCCGGCTGCCGCTGCTTTCTTGGTGCGCGTTACTTCGCCGTTCCTCGGATTTCTTTCGGTGCTCAAGGAAGGTATCTTGAAGCCGGCCAGGAATGAATCTTCGAACTCGTTTTCAATCGTGCGATACGCGCTTCCCGCGATAAATTCCTCGACCTTATATTCCTTATCGAGGATATCCACATCTTTCTTCCTGAAGATGCCGGTAAAGAAGTCGTTCTCTTCCACAAATTGATGCATCCCTTCGCCGCCGACGACCCTGGTCTTGGCTAATGTCTTATTCTGATAATCAAAGGTCGTCGTCCCGTTCGCCCTCCTGATCGCCTCGGAGAACGCATCGTCATATTCATACTGGATATGCTTGTCTTCCACAAAGGTACTGCCTTCCATGTTGCCGATCCTGTCGAACTTGATGTTACCCGCGTACAACCCGATGGTCCTGTTGACGTTGAAGGCAATACTGCCGTTTCCTTCGAGGTAAACAAGTTGCTGCTCGACTTCTTTTCTGTCATCGCGGACGCAAAGGTTTAAGGTATCGGTGTAAGGTATCTTCCTGCCGTCCACCAGGATAAAGGTCCTGGCCTTGCCGGGTATATAAACCGGCATCTGGCGCGGCCCGCTTAAGACCCAGCGCCTGCCGGAGTAATCGTATTCCGTAACTAAGGCATAGCCGTGCTCGGGATCTACAACGGTCTCCTCTAAGAGGTATCCGGTGGCCGCATTGTTGTCGTAGACCCTCTTAACCGTATAGAATTCTCTTCCGTCCGGATAGTAATAATGCAGGTTGTGGATGACGCCTGAGCGATGATGGTCTATGGTGTCCCGCTCGGAGATGGTAGCGATATTATTGGCATCGGCGATCAGGTCTGATTCCGCGCTGTAGCGGTCACGCAAGGTCTGCAGGTCCTTTCCGTCTCCGACAAAGGTCACGGCGTACCTGGCAACGGAGTAAGGATTGATGTGGTTGTTCTTGACGCCCACGCCGTCGTGGATAAAGATGGTGACCATGCCACCCATGACGCGGTATTCAAAGCCGATCTTGTTGGGATCGATCACGATGAGGTGCCCTAAGCGCTCTTCGATCGTATTCCAGTTGGCGTCGATCTTCACCATCATCTCCATGTACGCCTGGGCATCCTCATAGGCGCCTTCTTTGATATTCTTTGCGATTCCGAACAAGAATTCGCTTACCCTGGTCAGGAACGCGGTGTCATACTTGAACGGATCCAGGCTAAAGTTCGAAGAATACGGGATGCGTAACCTGTGGAACCGGTTGATGGCGTTGACAAATGCGCCGTTGCTGCGCAAGAGTATGATGAGCTGCGCTACATAGGGATACAGGTCAATCATTGCGTCGATGTCCTTTTCGCTTAAGACATTGCCTTCTCTATCAAAGAGTACCTTGCCGAAGAGCTTCACGTCCTGCAGGTTGATACTGGAGAAATTAACGTTAGCGCCGTAAATCACGTTGAAATCATTCTGCAGGGCTTTATCGCGGATCTCCTCTACAAAGTAACCCGCCCTGACGAAGAATTTCACGGTGGTCTCGATCTGCTTTTCGGTCTTAAGGGAGCCGTCGTCATTGAATAAAGGATTGTATTCCGGAGCGGTAGACTTACCGAAGCCGGTGACGTCGGCGATCTGCAGGCCGTTGGTAAGGTCGATATTGTAGAGTCTCAGGATCATATCGGCGCGGGCCTTATCCGCCGCGTCTAAGGCGTTATATTTCTCTACAAAGCTACCCACCGCTACAAAGAAGGATATGGTATTTTTGATCTCCTGTTCGGTCTTAAGGGAGCCGTCTTCCTTGTATAAAGGATTGTATTCCGGAGCGGTGGAATTACCGAAGCCGGTGACATCCCCGATCTGCAGGCCGTTGCTTAAGTCAATATGGTAAAGCTTCAGCACCATATCCACGCGGGCCTTATCGGTAGAATCCAGGGCATTGTATTTTTCCACAAAGAACCCGACCGCCACGAAGAATTTCAGGGTATCTTCGATCTGCTGCGCATTCTTAATCGTCCCGTTACTATTATAGAGCGGGTTGTAATTGGGCGCGGTGCTGTTGCCGAAGGCAGTGAGATCACTGATATCCAGGCCGTTGCTTAAGTCGATATTGTAAAGCTTCAGCACGACATCGGCGCGGGCCTTGCTGGTGGAATCCAGGGCATTGTATTTCTCCACAAATATGGCCACACCGATAAAGAACTCCAGGGTCTTGGCAATCTGTTCATCGGTCTTTAAGCTGCCGTCTGAGTTGTAAAGCATATTATATGCCGGTGCAGTGTTGTTGGCGAAGCCGGTGACGTCGGCGATCTGCAGGCCGTTGGTAAGGTCGATATTGTAGAGTTTTAGTACCGTATCCACGCGGGCCTTGTCGGTGGCGCTTAAGGTATTGTAAATCTCCACAAACCTGGCCACGCCGATATAGAAGTTGATCGTATCGACGATTTCCTGCTCGTTCTTCAATGTGCCGTTCTCTTTGAATAGCGGGTTGTAGGCAGGCCCTTCGTCGTTGCCGAAGCCGACGACATCCTGCATATCCAAACCATTCGTAAGGTCTATGCCGTAAAGCCTAAGCAGCATATCGACCCTGGCCTTGTTGGCAGAGTCCAGGGCATTGTATTTCTCCACGAAGATACCGATGGCAACAAATAACCGTAAGGTGGTGATGATCTGGGCCTCGGTCTTCACCGTGCCGTCTTCATTAAAGAGCGGGGCGTTTAGAATAGGCGCGTTATACGTGCCCAGGGCATTAACGTCGCTTATGTCTAAGCCGTTGGTCAGGTCAACCTGGTAGAGCCGCAAGACCACATCTACGCGCGCCTTATCGGTAGCGTCTAAGGCATTGTACTGCTCAACGAAAGTCCCGACGGCCACGAAGAAGTCCACGGTAATGATGATCTGGGCCTCGGTCTTCAGCGTACCATTAGCGTTATAAATCGGGTTGTAGTTGGGAGCAGTGCTGTTGCCGAAGGCAGTGAGATCATTAAGATCCAGTCCGTTGCTTAAGTCAATGTTGTATAAACGCAACACCATATCCGCCCGGGCCTTGTTAGTCGCGGATAAAGAATTATACCTTCCTACGAATGTGCCGACAGCCACGAAGAAATTCAGGGTGGCGATGATCTGGGCCTCGGTCTTAAGCGAGCCGTCAGCGTTAAAGAGCGGATTGTAGGTGGGCGCGATGTTGTTGCCGAAGCCGGTGACATCATTGATATCCAGGCCGTTGCTCAAATCGATACTATAGAGCCTTAAAACGGTATTAGCCCGCGTTCTATTAGTGGCGTCTAATAAATTATATCTTTCCACGAATGTGCCGACAGCCACGAAGAAATTCAGGGTGGCGATGATCTGGGCCTCGGTCTTAAGCGAGCCGTCAGCGTTAAAGAGCGGATTGTAGGTGGGCGCGATGTTGTTGCCGAAGCCGGTGACATCATTGATATCCAGGCCGTTGCTTAAGTCGATGTTATATAACCTTAATACCATATCGACGCGGGACTTGGAGGTGGCATCTAACTCATTGTATTTCTCAACAAACGTACCGGTTGCCACAAAGAACTGTAAGCTGGCTTCGATCTGGGCCTCGCTCTTAAGCGAGCCGTCGGCGTTAAAGAGCGGGTTATAGTTAGGCGCGGTGTTGTTGCCGAAACCGGTGATATCATTGATATCCAGGCCGTTGCTCAAATCGATATTGTAAATGCTTAGGACCGTATTTGCCCGGCTCCTGGAAGTGGCATCTAAGGCATTGTATTTTTCTACGAAAATACCGATAGCGACGAAGAACAGTAATGTTGCATCGATCTGGGCTGCGGTCTTAAGCGAGCCGTCGGCATTAAAGAGCGGGTTGTAGTTAGGCGCGGTATTATTTCCAAAAGCAGTGACATCAGTAAGATCTAAGCCGTTGGTCAGGTCGATATTATAAATCCTTAACACTGTATCCACGCGGGCTTTATTGGTGGCATCCAGGGCATTATATCTCTCAATGAAGGTGCCGACGCCGACGAAGAAGCTTAAGGCAGCGGCGATCTGGGCGGCGGTCTTAAGTGAGCCGTCGGCATTATAAATAGGGTTATAGTTAGGAGCGGTGTTGTTGCCGAAATTAGTGACATCGGTGATATCCAGGCCGTTATTCAATGTAATATTATAGAGCCTTAAGATGGTATCCACGCGGGCCTTGTTGGTCGCGTCTAAGGCATTGTACTGCTCGACAAAAACACCTATAGCGGCATAGAAGTTGATGGTGGCGGTAATCTGTGCCTCGCTCTTTAAGCTCCCGTCAGCATTGAAGAGCGGGTTGTAGTTAGGCGCGGTGTTGTTACCGAAGCCGGTGACATCGCTTAGCTGCAGGCCGTTGCTTAAGTCGATATTGTAGA
>CAYGZJ010000019.1:0-13649 GCA_964354335.1 uncultured Planctomycetales bacterium
ATGCCTAATCTACGCCGCCAGCGTTCACTCTGAGCCAGGATCAAACTCTCCGAAAATTTTGGAAAATTTAAATAATGGCTCTAAATGATTTATTTCATATCTTACCTCTGAAATTGACCTTGAAAACCTTTCGGTTCTCAGGCCTCACACTTGGCTATCTAATTATCAAAGAACGCTTGATTCTTGAAAATCTATGACTTGCACACCCGGCCTTATAGGAAAGGCCGGTGTTTCGCTTTCCGCTCAAGACAAAAAAAAGACGCCCCGATTGCTTCCGGGACGGCTTTAAAATATATTTTAAAGTTCCTAGCTTATCGTTAGTGTTAACTACCCAAAATTGTCAACATCAGCTTTTTTCTTCTTCACGATATAAAGTATAACGTGAAACGCCCTCTTTTTCAAGGGAGCCTTAAGTATAATATATTTCTGTAGAATGTCAAGTATTTTTTAAATTTATTTAAGGGCAGGCTGTCCCGGAACTAACCCCTCGCCTTTTATATACTTACGCTTCTACTAGAATGTAAAAAGCGCAAAATCGCCTACTTACCGATTAGCTCGGTAATCTTAAATATCGGCAGAAAGAGCGATATGACGATTCCTCCTATAACCACGCCTAAAAAGGCGATAACCAGGGGTTCGATCATGCTAGTCAGTGCCGTAGTGGCCGCGTCCACCTGCTCATCGTAGAAATCAGCGATCTTGGTAAGCATCTTCTCTAACTGGCCTGTTTGCTCCCCTACGCTGATCATGCGGGTGACCATGGGCGGAAATACGCCGCTCTTTGAAAGAGGCTTGGCAATCGACTCTCCTTCTCGCACGCTGTTAGAACAGCTGATGATTGACTCCTCAACCACCTTATTACCGGAGGTCTTACTGACGATATCCAGCGCGCTTAAAATTGAGACTCCGCTCTTTACCAATGTAGAAAATGTGCGCGAGAATTTGGCAACCGCGAGTTTACGGATAAGCGGCCCCAATACCGGGACTTTTAATTTATAGGTATCGAAATTATACCTTCCCTGCTCAGTACTGATATATTTCTTGAACACGAAAATAATTACGATGACTCCTCCCAATGTATAGAGAAAATATTTCCTGAATATATCGCTTACCGCGATAAGTATCAGTGTAGGCAAAGGAAGCTGACTGCCGAGGCTGTCAAAGATCCCTTTAAAGGTAGGAACAACTTTTAAAAGAAGAACTGCGGTAATAATCACGGCCATACTTACTACTACCTCCGGATAGACTAAGCTTGATTTGATCTTGCGCTGCAGCGCGGAGGATTTTTCCAGGAATGTCGCCAACCTGTCCAAAACATCATCCAACATACCCGAAGTCTCACCGGCACGGGTCATATTGATGAAAAGCTCGGAAAAGATCGCCGGATGCTTGCTGAGGGCATCGGAAAAGTTCATCCCCGCCTCGATATCCTGACGCACCGCCAGCACCACCGACCTGAAATTCTTGTTCTCTATCTGCTCGGAAAGGATACCAAGGGCATGCACCAATGAAATTCCCGCATCGATCAATGTGGCTAACTGCCGGGAGAAAATGACAAGATCGTCGATCTTTACTTTCTTGCCCGCCTTCCTGGAGGAAGCTTTCTTTTTTATCAATTCGACATTGATGACAATAAGTTCTTTTTTATGCAGGGTATCGGCAACCTCAACGTCAGAAGCACCGTCCAGGATCCCTACCAGAGTACTGCCATTTTTATCTTTAGCGGTATATTGATATGTGTTCATAGGGAATCCTAGAATTTATCTACTACCTTAAGAAATGCCACAACTACCTGCGGATCAAACTGCGTGCCGTCATTCTTTTTTATCTCATAAATAGCTTCATCTTTGGAAAGCGGAGTTTTCCTGTAGGAGCGCGCGGAAGTCATCGCTTCATAAGCATCAGCGAGATGGATTATACGCGCGCCAAGCAGGATATCATCCCCTTTCCTGCCGTCAGGATAACCTGAACCGTCAAAGTGTTCGTGGTGCTGGCGCACCAGGTCGATTACATCGTTTAAGAAGGTAAGCGGCTCCAGAATCTGCGCTCCGGTGATGGGATGGCGTTTTATCTGATCCCATTCCTGCGGCGTTAATGCCGAAGGTTTGAGCAATATGCTATCCTCGATGCCAATCTTTCCCAGATCGTGTAACTCACAGGCCTCCCGGATCCTCTCGATTTCAAGCGCAGAGAAGCCCATCTGAGCGGCAATAGCCACAGCATATTTAGCCACATTCTCGGAATGACTGTGTGTATATTTATCCCTGGCTTCGATCGCCTGGGCAAGGGCCTTTATGGTACGCATGTATGTAGAGCGCAGGTCTTCGTAGAGCCGGGTCAAATTCTTCGTTGATTCCTCGATACGCTTTGCCAAAAGCAGATTCTGCTTCTGAAGGGCGGCATTGTGCTCTTTGAGCCCCTCCGATAATTTACGGTTAGTGCTCATCAGTGAATGAAGCTCGATACCTTTCTTTATTAGAAAGAAAAGTTTCTCAAGATTAACCGGCTTATTGATAAAATCATAAACGCCAAACTTGAATAATTCTTTAAGCGCCTGGGCGTCATGATCGTCAAGATAGGCGATGACGATGCAGTCAGGATCATGTTTTTTAATAGCCTTAATAAGTTCCCCGGGAGGCATATCCGCCATCCCATACCTGAGGATGACCACATCAGTTTCTCCTTGGCGAAAAGTACTAAGCCCTCCCTGGCTTGATGGCTCGACAAAAACAGAATATCCTCCCTCAACGATCAATTGCTCCCGCATGTAGCGTAAAACCTGCTGGTCATCACAGATCAACAAAACCCTACCGCCTTCGATCATAAAAACTCCTATAGTTGCTATTCCTCAGTGGTGATACGCAGAGCCTCATTCAAAGTAGTCATTTCTTCCTTTACCTTTGTAAAAGCATCATCGCGTAATGTTTTAATCCCTAACTTCTCGATCGCATATTTTCTTACTAAGTCTAGCGAAGCCTTCTGGATAATCATCTCCCGGATATTATCGTCAATAAAAACTGTTTCCAGGATTGCTATCCTACCATAAAAACCCGTATTATTGCAATATTTACATCCCTGGGCCTCATAAAAAGTGGACTTTCCCGGAAAACCTATCTGCTTTAAGAAAGCGTCGGAAATCTCAATAGGTTTCCTGCATTTTGTGCACATCCTACGGCAAAGCCGCTGGGCGCAAAGCATAACCAAGCTGGAAGCCACTAGAAACGGCTCAACACCCATATCAATAAGACGGGTAATACTGGATATCGCATCATTAGTATGCAAAGTAGAAAACACAAGCTGCCCAGTAAGCGAAGCTTTTATGGCGATATCCGCGGTCTCGGAATCACGGATCTCCCCGATCAGGATAACGTCGGGACTTTGTCGCAACAGTGATCGCAGGCCCGAGGCAAAATCAAGCCCAATATCAGGCTTTACCTGGATCTGCGTGATCCCGTCAATCTGATACTCTACAGGATCCTCAACGGTAATGATGTTTCTATCGGGAGTGTTAAGCTGATTGATAACGGAATAGAGCGTAGTAGATTTTCCTGAACCCGTGGGCCCGGTAACCAGAATCATTCCGAATGGCTTTGTGACTGCCTCTTTAAAAGTCTTAAGCGGCTGTTCGGAAAAGCCAAGCTTGTCCAGGCCCATTGAAAGATTGGACTTATCCAGGGCGCGCAGGACGAATTTTTGCCCGAAGCTCGTCGGCAAAGCCGAAACGCGAAAATCGACTTCCTTACCCTCAAAACGCACTTTGAAACGGCCGTCCTGGGGGATACGATTTTCGGTGATATCAAGATTCGAGATGATCTTAACCCTGGCAAGTACCGCATTCTGATTAGTCTTAGGTATCTTAAACATTTCATGCAGCGCGCCGTCAACACGGTAACGCACGCGCAGGCAATCGATTTCCGGCTCTATATGAATATCCGAAGCCCGCTTCTTCAGTGCCTGCGTCAGCAAAAGATCGACTAACTGCACGATCGGTGCCTTCTCGCTCTCCTTTACAACGCTGCTAAGCTCAATTTCTTCCTGCTTAAAAGGAGCACCGCTATCTTTCTTATCCGAATCAAAAGAAAATGTGCCTCCCACGGTTAAGATCTCTTCGATTTCCTTGGCTTCAAAGTGATAATGTGTCTGGATCACCTGGGCAATTTCTTCTTCCGGGCTTAAAACCGTATCAATCTCGCAGCCGGTAAAAGCCTTGACATCATCGAGAGCGAAAATATTCAAGGGATCTGACATAGCCACGGTAATCGTATTGCCGATGCGCGATAAAGGCACTAAGCTATATTGCAGCGCCATGCGTTCGGGAATAAGACTAAGGATTGCCGGATCAAACTTGAACTTAGCCAGGTGCAATGTCG
Source organism: uncultured Planctomycetales bacterium (assembly GCA_964354335.1). Classification (GTDB taxonomy): domain Bacteria; phylum Omnitrophota; class Gorgyraeia; order Gygaellales; family Profunditerraquicolaceae; genus JAPLLR01. The sequence goes on from CAYGZJ010000019.1 coordinate 4,371, forward strand.
GAATATACAGCTGCTGGGAAAGCGTAGATAGCAGATTTTCTTCCGTTATAAATCCCTGCCCGATAAGGATTTTACGCAAAGGTATCCCCTTCTCCCGCTGAATAAAGAGCGCCTTCTCAAGCTGGTCTGCGGAAAGATATTGGCTTTTCAGTAATATTTCGGCTATGTTCTCTTTTAACGATTGCATGCTTACATCAATCTCCTGCTCTGTAACGCGTAACTTTACGGCTCTGCCTAGTACAATCCCTAATCCCGTCTCATGTGCTGCGACGAAATTTTCTTCGATAATTTCGTCGCATTCGACGGGATAGTTCGGGCAAATAAGTTACCCCCACAGGGGGTAGGCCTTCTCATCCTATAGAGAAGGGCCTTATGTCGCCTAATTTCATTAAAATAGCTTGCTCCATAACTTATGCCCTCACTATTCGTCCGGTGCGGTGACGCGCAGCACTTCTTCAAGCGACGTCAAGCCCTTTAACGCAGAAGCAATGCCGTCCTCCCGCAGCGTCCGCATCCCCTCTTTACGCGCCTGCGCTTTTATATCGCGCTCCTGCGAACGGTTAAGGATCAATTCGCGGACTGCCGGCGTCAGAAGAAGGACCTCGGCGATCCCGGTCCTGCCGCTGTAACCAAGATTAAAGCACTGATGACATCCTTTGCCGCGGTAAAATTCAGCTTTTTTTATCCTCTCAATGTCGAGCTTCAGACTATCGACAATCTCCTGCTTAAGCGTATATGCTTCTTTACAGTGCAAACAAAGCTTGCGCACCAAGCGCTGCGCCACTATACAGACTAATGCGGAATTTATCATATACGGCTCAACCCCCATATTGATCAGGCGGACTATTGATCCGGGGGCAGTGGTAGTATGCAAGGTAGAAAGGACCAGATGCCCGGTAAGCGCGCTTTTGATAGCGATATCCACTGTTTCCAGATCGCGGATCTCTCCGATCATGATGATATTAGGATCCTGACGGAGGATCGAACGCAGGGCCGAGGCAAAGGTAAGGCCTATATCCGGACGCGCGGTAACCTGATTGATGCCTTCCAGCTGATATTCAACAGGGTCCTCGACCGTAACGATATTCTTCTCGGGACTATCAATATATTTAAGCACCGAATACAACGTAGTGGTTTTACCTGAGCCGGTAGGACCGGTAACCAGCATCATGCCGTGCGGCAGCTTTGAGACCTTCTTTACCCTCATCACCATATCTTCGCTAAAACCAAGCCTATCTATATCAAGCATGGCCTGGGTTTTATCAAGGATGCGCATGGCCACCTTCTCCCCGTAGCTTGAAGGCAGGATAGAGACGCGAAAATCCACTTCCTTATCCTGAAGCTTGATTTTAAAACGTCCATCCTGAGGAAGCCGATGCTCAGCGATATCCAGGTCTGACATAACCTTGACGCGCGAAACAATCGAAGCATGCATGCTTTTAGGAGGAGACTTCTCTTCCTGCAACACTCCGTCAAGACGATAGCGTATGCGTAATTTTTTATCAAAAGGCTCAACCAGGATATCTGAAGCCTTTTTCTTTACCGCCTCCTGCAGGATGACATTGGTCACCTGGATGACCGGAGCTTCCTGGCTGATACGTACCAGCTCCTGGTCACTAGGCAAAGTTTCCCTCTCTTCTTTGATAAGTTCAATGGATGAAGCCGACATCTCCTTGACCAAACCCTCAATTATCCCCTTTGTCGCATCCGGATATGCCTGCTCGATTGCGGTGCCGATGTCCTCAACAGAGGCGATAATAGGATTAATTTTGAAACCGGTCAGGGACTCCACATGGTCGATGGCAAAAATATTCAGCGGATCAGCCATGGCTAAAGTGACGACATCCCCCATTTTAGATACGACTATTATCTGAAAGTGACGGGCGATCTCAACAGGAACGATCTTTACTATCTCCGGATCAAGCTTGAAACGCCGCAGGTCTATAAGCGGCAGACCCAGACCCTCGCTTAAAACCAGCATCAGCTCATCCTCTTTTATAAACTTAAGCTCGACAATAATATCGCTGAGCCGTCCGCCCTTTTCCTTCTGCACCGCAAGCGCCTGCTCAAGCTGCTGGCTAGATAGATACTTACTGTTGATCAACACTTCTGTAAGGCGTTCTTTTAAGGATAGCATATAGGCTTAGTTAGAACTCCCCCTTAGATTACAGGCTTTTCGAATCCCTTTGACGCTGATTTTGCCGCAAAGTAAAATTAAAAGCGTAAGGCACAAAACTAAAAACGCTTACTCTATATAGAGCCGTGTATGAACGGGCACGCCTTTGGCTTTGCACTTTACGCTTTTAAGAAACAACAGCTAATCCTTATAATATTTCTCGATTTCTCTCTTTATGTCGGAAGAAGTAGAAACAAATGTTTGGATATTGCATCCGGTCAACAGCTCCAAATCTTCGATCGCCTGCACATTGAGCGGATTCGACATCGCGATCGTCAGATTGTTGCCGATCTTATCCACCGGGATCAACAGATACTGCCGGGCAACGCGGCCCGGGACGATCTTGGCGATATCCGGGTTAATCTCATAGTTGGCAAGCGGCAGATACGGAAAACCATACTGCACCGTCAATGCCTGCGCGATATCTTCTTCCTTGGCAAAACCCAGCTCAACAATCACCTCGCCGATAAGGCCTCCGCGCTCGCGCTGAAAGGTCAGCGCCTTCTCCAGTTGCCGCTGGGTAATCACCCCGCGCTCGATAAGTAATTCTCCGAGCTGCTTATTGATGATCCTTCTTAAGGGCATTTGTTCGGCTCCTTCATTGCGAGTATCCGGTTCTTGCCCTGCTTCTTAGACAATTCCACTAATTCCCGCGCCTTGATGACCAGCTCATCCGCGGTAATGCCATCCAGAGGGTTCTCACTGACTCCGCCGCTTATGGTCAGGCGCTTATTCGGATCGGAATCCTCCATAAAAGAGAACTCGATTTTTTTTCGGATCTCCTCGGCGATATCATGGGCCTTGCGCTTATTCTTTTCCGGTAAGACTATGGAAAATTCGTTACCCCCGGTCCTGCCCACACGGTCGATCTCGCTTACCGAATCCCTGATAAGGGTTGAGATCCTCTTTAACATCGCCTCAGAATACAACGTACCGAATTCCTGCTGGAATTTCTGGAAGTTGTCAATATTCATGACAACAAAAGAACACGGGCGCTGATAGGTGATCGCCCGCTTTATCTCCTCCTGTAAGCGGTTGCGGATAAAACCCTCGTTATAAAGGCCGGTCAGGGTATCCTTGATCTCCAGCGTCTCTACGCGGTGCATAAGCAGATTGTTTTCTAAGGCGATAGCTATCTGCTTAGCAAAAATATCCAGAAGCTCAAGATCCTCTTTCTGATAAACAAAATCAACCTTAGTATTGCCTACGCCCAATATCGCCATAACCCTGCCCATTAAATGCACCGGCAGAGCCAACGTATTCTTGATCTTAAATTTTTCGCTAAAGGAAGTTTGCAGGCTCAAGGCCACCTGATTATCCCTGTCTAGCACCAGGGTCTTATTGTTTTTGATTACCTTGCCGAAAAGCTCATCCTTCTGGTCGACATTTACCTTCAAAAGCTGCTGCGCGTTTGGGCCGTCTACGGATTTAAGGTAAAAATTCTCCTGGCCTTCCTCCCTGAAAAGTAAATAAGCCATTTCAGAGTTAGCCAAAAGCCGCGCTTTCTCGGCGATTATTTTGATAATATCGTCCAGCCGCGCTCCCAATGATATCAGCGAGCTGATCTGCAGGAGCCCCGAGAGCATCATGACGCGCTGCTGCGTCTCGATATTGATTTCGCGAGTTTTCTCGCTGTAGCTCTTTAATTCATCCATGTTTCCGCGGATGCGGTGCGTCAGTTGATTGAGCGCATCGCTTAAGTCCCCGACCTCATCCACGTGCACGATCTCGATCTTACGGTTGATATCTCCGGCAGCCATCATCTTGGCTTCGTTGGTTATTGAAACAATGCGGTCCGATGCCTCCTTGATGATCAGGTATCCGATAACGGCGATGACGATGCTGACCGAAATGATAAGAATGATGTGAAGCTTAGCGCCTCCGGAAGGAATGATGTAGCTTGAAACAATATAAATTGAAATAAGAAGCGGCAGAATCGACATAAGATAAAACGCGATCCTTAGCTTATACCTTAACCCTCGCGAAGAAATCGAAAGGCTACCTTTCTTTGCCATCTTCTCCTCCTACACATTGATTGTCCAGTTTTTTTTAGGAATTCCTACACATATCTATCAACTTTGTCGGTTAGATTATAACACCTAACCTCTGCTATTGCAACATTTTATTGTATTCGCTAAGCAGGGATCCCTTATCAATACCCATGTCGATAAAATCCCAAGGCAGGACCGCCTCCCGGCCTATTTCCTTAAGATAATCACCGGGATCAATTCCTGAATCCCTGAAAGCCGCCAACCATTTATCTATTGCAAAGTGATCTGACCATGCGTCAAATTTCGCTCCGTTTCTAAAAGCCCTTAAGATCACCGCGCTTAACCTTCTGTCTCCGCGCGAAAGGACCCCTTCCAAAAAACCCATGTGACGATTGTGGAAGGTGAGCATCAACTTCCTGTTTCTCCTGACTTTCTCACGCAGATAATCCTGCTTGCGCTTTATACTCTCGAGATCTTCCATGCCAAACCACTGGAATGCGGTATGCGGCTTTGGGATCAAGGTATTAACACTGATATTGACCTGTGCACTACCTTTATTAGATTGCTTGCGAAGAAACGATACGCGCTGGGCGAAATCAGCGATCCCGTCCAGATCCTCATCGGTTTCATAGGGCAGGCCGATCATAAAATACAATTTTACATGCTGATAGCCTGCCTGATATGCCTGTTCAACACCAGAGAAAAATTCAGCTTCATTAAAATCCTTGGCAAGCAGCTGACGCAGCCGAGGCGTACCCGCCTCAGGCGCAAAGGTAAGGCCGGTTTTTTTTACGCTGGCGATAAGTTGAGTTAGATTACCTACATTGGCCTTTGCCTTGATCGAAGGCAAAGACAGCCCTATACCTTTGGGCCCAAACTGTTGTGTCAGGCGCACGAGCAATTCTTCGATACCGGGATAGTCGCTCACCGATAGTCCGGTAAACGACATCTCCTCGTAACCGCTGCGCGCATACGCGCAGGAAGCCAACTGCAGGACATTATCTATGCTTCTTATGCGTAACGGATGATAAAGGTTGCGCGCCTGGCAGAAACGGCAACGATTAGGGCAACCGCGCATTATCTCGACGGTAACCCGATCATGGATTATCTGAATATATGGAACAAGCCAATCAACTGGAAAGGACGAACTGTTTAAATCTTTAACGATGCGTTTTTTTACGCGCTGGGGCAGGCCATTGATTTTCGGCTCGAATCTCTCTATGCCTCCATGACCGTCATAGGTGACTGTATATAATGAAGGGGCGTACACGCCTTCAATCCGGGCAAGCGCGCAAAGCAGCTCTTGCCTGGAAATTTTTCCGGATTTAAAATATTGCTTATGCTTGCCATATAGATCAGCAAGCTCGCCAACTGCTTCCTCCGCTTCCCCGATTAGAATTAGATCAAAAAAAGCATGCAACGGTTCAGGATTCAACGCACAGGCTCCTCCGGCGATGATCAACGGGTGGGACTGATCGCGGCCAGAAGTCTCCAAAGGAATACCCGACAGGTCGAGGATATTCAGCGCATTAGTGTAATCCAACTCTGAACCAAGAGAAAATCCGATGATATCAAAATCTTTTAAGGGACGGGATGATTCAAGAGAAACGATCTGGCGCTGATTATTACGCAACAGCGCCTCCATATCAATGGCGCAGGAAAAAACTCTTTCGCAGACAACCCCCTCTATCGCATTAAGCGCAGTGTAAAGGATCCTAATCCCCAGATTACTCATGCCAACTTCGTATAGATCAGGAAAACACAAAGCGACCTTTACCTGCGCGGAAAGAAAATCTTTGCGGGAGGAATTCCATTCCCTGCCCATGTATTGGGCAGGTTTATTAATTTGTAAAAGGATATCTTCTGACATGATCTTTATATGTCACAACGTCACCAAAAGCTTTTACTGGTGACCTGGTGTCTTGATGTTTTGGTGCGCCTGCGCAAAGCGCAGACAGGATGTCTTGGTGACTCCTAAAATACGCTTCTTGTTCTATCAATATTCGCCAGTATCCCCAGCGCAATAAAGGTCACTAAGATCGAAGAACCGCCGTAACTCATCAGCGGCAGCGGCAAACCGACTACCGGGGCCAGCCCCAGGTTCATGGAGATATTGATAAAGATCTGAATTGCCAGCATAAGAGATATGCCGTAGGCGAGCAACTTTCCGAAAGAATCCCGAGTCCTTTGCGCGATCCCAAATCCCTGCCTGATAAGCAGGTAATACATGATGAATAAAACGCAGCAACCCAGAAACCCCCACTCTTCGGAAAAAGTAGCGAAAATAAAATCAGTGTGCGATTCCGGAAGAAAATGCAGCTGGCTCTGCGTTCCGCCGAGCCATCCTTTACCGAAGAATCCGCTTGAACCTATAGCGATTTTTGATTGTATAACTGTATAGCCGGCGCCAAGCGGATCGATGTTCGGATTCAAAAACACCAAAAGCCTCTGCTTCTGGTAATCACGCAGAAAATTCCACAAAAACGGAAGCGGCAGGATTATGGCGCACAAAAATGTAAAGATATACTTAAGGCGTACACCGGTAAGATACAATACCGCTATAAAAAGAAACAGTATCATCAGCCCACTACCCAAATCCGGCTGTTCAATAATTAAAAACATCGGAAAAGCTATAAAAATAAACGGCAGAATGATCCCACGCAAAATTCCGAACCTCCGGGAGGGCAGCGAGATATCATCTACTGACTTTTTACTGAAATATCTGGATATGAATATAACTAGGATGAGCTTAGCGAACTCAGAAGGTTGAAAATTAAACCAGGCGATCTTTAGCCAACGCTGCGCGCCCAGCCGGACCGCGCCTGAGATAAAGACCAATATCAAAAATATCAGTCCGATGGCATAGAAAAAATACGTCCAGTCCCAGAGCCTGCGATAGTTCATATTCGAAAAGAGGAAGAAAAAGACCAGACCTACTAAGATCCAAAGTACCTGGCGTTTGTAAATATCCTGCCAGAGCTTCCCCTCTTTCTGATACGTGCTGCTATATATAGATAAGACACCGAGGCTTGCGATAAGCAACGCGATAACTAAAATAATAACTTGTGGCCTTCTCAAACCAACACCCCGCTAAATAAGCCCTTGGCTGACCATTTCTGCGATAATCTGCTTAGTAAGCACGCAGGAAACATAACCGGAACCGGCGTGTTCTAAAAATACGCATATCGAATATTTAGGACTCTTGTAAGGAAAAAACCCGGCAAACCAGGCGTGCGGCAATCCCGGAGGAGCCTGAGCAGTGCCGGTCTTGCCCGCGACAGGCACAGCAAGATCCCCCATGACACTACCCGTACCGCTGGGCTCAGCAACAACCTGACGCAATCCCTCGCGCACATAATCCAACGTCGACTCTTTAATAGGAAGCCTTAGCGCCTGCTTATTATGATACAAAGAAAAGTCTTTTCCGCCTACGGACTTTACGACATACGGCGCCACCAGAAATCCCTTGTTCGCAAATACAGAGATCATACGGACAGCCTGCAGCGGTGTAACCAAAACATCTCCCTGCCCAATACTTAGATTCACAGTGTCCCCGTCATACCAGTTTTTGAATTTATAGATCTTCTTCCAGAGCGGGCTGGGCACAAATCCTCCGGCCTCATAAGGTAATTCTATACCCGTAGGTTTACCCAGGCCAAGCTTAAGCGCGTAATCGCTGATGATAGGAGCGCCCAATAGTAGTCCCGTATGATAAAAATAGCTGTTACATGAATGCGCTATCGCCTTAATCAAGCCCTGCTCGCCGTGAACATTCCAGCACTTGAATTCCTGCCTTCCTACCTGCACCACCCCGGTACAGAGAAAACTTGTGGAAAGATTTAGCTTCCCCGTCTCCAGGCCAGCAGTCGCTGCCACTGTCTTAAAAATTGACCCTGGCGCATATGCCGCGCTGATAGCGCGGTTAATGAGCGGGCCGTCGGAATTTCTGAAAAGATCATTGATAGCGCTTGAGGACCTGGTAACAAAGACACTCGGGCTAAAACCGGGACCACTTGCCATGGCAATTATCTGCCCCGTAGCGGGATCCATAATAACCACCGCGCCTTTTCTGTCCGCAAGCTTATCTTCGACAATTTTCTGGACCCTTAGATCGATAGTCAGCTGGACATCTTTTCCGCTATACGGAGGCTTGAATCCCAGGATCCGGGTGAATCTTCCGAGATGATCCACCTCCACTGACAAACCACCTTCTTCTTCACGCAGATAAAAATCATATTCTTCCTCAACGCCTCCGAATCCGACTATATCCTTAGTCTTGTATCCGTAATCCTCCAACTGCGTCAGGCGCCAGCGGTCAATCTCATTAAGATAACCGACAAGATGACTGGCAAGTGAACCATTGGGATAATGCCTGATAGGCCTTGCCTGTATAATCACTCCCGGAATATCGCTCTTTAACTCCTCAAGCGCGATCGCCTTCTTTATATCGATGTTCTCCGCCACCACCGTTGCCAGGCTTGAGGCAGCATGCCCCTTCTTAAAAATCCGCCTGAGGTCATTAGGGTTTTTCTCTAAAACTTTTCCCACTGCCTGTAACGCTGATTCAAGCTGCGATCCGCTTCGCGCAAGCACCATCACATCATAGGAAAGTTTATTATCGACCATGACCCTTGCGTCACGATCCAGAATTTTTCCGCGCGCTCCTGCCTGCGGCAACAGACGTATGCAATTCTTATTGCTTAATTCCCGGTACTCCTGACCCTGAAGTATGTTAAGATGCACCAAACCCAAAGTAAGCGCCAAGAACAATCCTATGACGATAAAATTAACAATAGTTGTTCTACTTATAAAGGATCTGCTCATTATGGGGCTAGTTAGGGTGGTGATTAAGTATAAAGTGGCCTGAGAACTTTTGTAACCAACGGCAAGCAAACAGCTGTATACAGGGACTCAAGTACGGTGATTCTTAAGAAAATACCCAACGCGATACTATTGCCGATGTATAGCTGATAGAAACCGCAGAGAATATTCTGCGTAAGCGCGATCACCAGAACCAATATGGCGGCTAAATAATCATTATCTATGGAAATCTCTCTGGTCAGTCTGGTGATCGCCAGACTCCATAGAGCAAATAAAAAAGTATTTATTCCG
>CAYGZJ010000020.1:0-13502 GCA_964354335.1 uncultured Planctomycetales bacterium
CGTCACCGCCTCTTCCACTATCAACGCCGCCAGCTTTACCCAGTCAGCCGGAACCGGCACTACTAAGCTTGACGGAGCGATGAACACCACCGGAGCGGTGAACATCGCCACCACTCCTAAGATAGACCTCAATGCCGCGATTACCGCAGGCAATGCAATCACCTTGAAGGCAGGCCTTATTGAAGCCGGCGCGAATATCACCGCCACTAATGCTAACATCACCTTTGACGGGCCGGTGGTCCTAACCAGCAATATCGCCCTCTCTACCGCTTTAGGTAACGGCAACGGCACAGGCAATATCACCTTTAACAGCTCACTTAACGGCACTGCCGGGACCGAGACATTAACCCTGACCGCGGAAAAAGGAAATATCCTCTTTAGCGGCGCGGTAGGTAGCCCTTATGGAATATATGGAAACGGAGTGAGTTACTGGAGTTTTAACAACAATGCCGATGATCCTATCAATGGAAATAACGGCGCGGTCAACGGCGCTACCTGGACAACCTTGGGAAAAGTCGGTAGCGGAGCTTATAGTTTCAATGGCAGCAGCTATATAATCGTTGCAGATGACGAAAGCTTTGATTTTGGTAACGGAGGGATATCCATAGGAGCCTGGATAAAGACTTCCAGTTCAGGATCAGAACAATATATTATTAATTCCATACATCCAAGCGGAACAAACGTAGAGTATAAAATTGTATCTAATGGGACGGTCGCCGCCTATGTCGGTTCAGATGCTTCAGCTTATCGCGTCAGGTATTCTTCTGTAACGGTAAATGACAATAATTGGCACTATGTGATCTGGGTCTGGGACGGCACTACAACGCAGAATTTAGACGTCTACGTAGACGGTGTTCTGAAAAATGGCAGCCTATTGGTAGGCCCTAATAACGGTCCCGTAAACTTTGAATATCCTTTATATATGGGGAAGCCGTCGTATTGGAACAGCAACTATTACAACGGTCTGCTCGACGAGGTCGGCATCTGGAACCGCGCTTTAAGCCCGACTGAAATAACTGCCCTCTACAATAGTGACCAGGGTTACGCTCCACCGCTCGCCCAGCTGGGCGCCATCACCATCAACTCCGCAGCCAACGCCACCTTCTCCTCTACCGTCAACGCGGCAAGCTTAACCCAACAGGCAGACAGCGCAATCGATGGCACTACCACATTCAATAATAATGTGACCTTAACCGGCGCGCTGGATGTCACTAACCTCACCATCGACATCAATAAGGCGATGAATATCGCAGGCCGCGCCACACTTACCACGCCCAATCCTTATAACAATATCAACCTTAATGCCGGCTCAAGCTGGACCTTGCAAAACACCTTAGATGTAAACGGCGTATTGAATATCGCTGCCGGTGCGGTGCTTGATCTTAATGGCAAGACCATGGAATATTCAGGGACGATCCTGGACTTGACCAGCGCCTCCGGCTTCGATGCTACTGATACAGGATCCACCGTAATCTTTGACGGTAATACCGCTCTTACCAGCGCCAAGCACCACCTGAACAATGTTCAGGTAAACGGCTCTCTGGAATTGAAAGATGCATTATTGATAGATAGGAATCTTACCATCGCCACCCTTGCCACCCTTGATGCCGGCAAGAATAACGGTGGCGCGTTACTAGGCTGGGATATCACTATTAGCGGTAGCTGGTCGAACTACGGCAACTTCATCCATCGCTCCAATGAAGTCATTTTCATCGATAATACAGTTGTTTCTTATGTCAACGGTAATACGACATGGTTTGACCTGACCTGTGTGACCCCAAGCAAGCAGTTTATCTTTGAAGCAGGCAAGCTACAGAATATCGAAGGCACGCTTAACTTTAACGGCCAAGCTGAAAATACCCGCATCCTATTAAACAGCTCTAACCCGGGTACAGGCCTCGCGAATCGCTTCAAGATCCAAGTGCCGACATTTACCACGGTTTATTACTGCGATGTGAAGAATTCAGAAGTTATCGGTAGCCCGGATAATAACATCCAGTGCATGTTCTTTAATATCTCCAATATTTTTGATAACAATGACAACTTAGACACCTCAGCCATCTCTCCTCCTCGCTGGATATTCGGTATTGATATTGAGGGCCGCTTCTTCGCCGACGCAACGACCGGAGTCGCAGACGCAACGCTAATCAGGGTCTACTCTTATGACGGCACCAGATTCATCTACAACGGCTCAACCGCCACTTACACGGACGTCGGCGTTTCCGGATTATTCCGCTTCATAGGCGTGCCTGTCGGGCCGGGCTACAGGGTCATCTTCTTTGCCGATAGCTCTACTTATGAAGCAAACATGGTAACGCTCACCAAAGACTATATCACTGACATCACCGACTTGATTATGTACAACAACCGAATCGGATTGCGCCATGAAAATGCCGGACCCATCACTAACACCATGCTTAATTATGTGGATTATGAGGCGATCAGCGGCGAGAATATAACCCACGCAGGCAATGTGCACTTTAGCGTAGATTCATCTAATGTCGCCACCTTTACGCATGGCTTAGATTTATGGATTCCTGCAGGATATAGTTATGTGCCGGGAGAGAAAACATATCTTGCCGGCGGACTGCTTAATGAAGGAACATTCACCCCTGAGGCCAATACCGTAACCTTTAACGGCGCAGGCGCCTTTAATATCACCACCGGCACCACCGTATTTAACGGCCTTGTCTTTGATAATGCCTCCGGAAGCTGGACAGTCAAAGACGCCCTTAACGCTTCTGCCATAACCATTAATAACGCTGTTAACTTCACCGCTGACTCAACTATCAACGCCGCAAGCTTGACTCAGACTACAGGCACCGGCACAACCAAACTTGATGGCCAGGTTGATCTGACCGGAGCAATCAATATCAATACCAACATCATCGACATCAACGCCGCTATCAATACCGGATCAACCATGGACTTCACTGCAACCAACATCCAACTGAGCGCAGGCCTGACCAGCACTGATGCCAATATCACCTTTGACGGGCCAGTAGTGCTGACTGCCCCGACAGTAACCGTTTCCACCGGAACAAGCGGCGCAGGCACAATTGAATTTAAGAACACCCTAAATGCGAATTCTACAACTGCCCGTAACCTTACCCTTACCGCAGGCAGCGGAGATGTCCTCTTTGACAATCTGGTAGGCAGCAATTATGCCCTCGGCGCCATCACCATTACCAGCGCCAAAGATGTCACCGCGTCCGCCTCTCTAAATGCCGCAACCTTTGTACAGGGAGATATTGCTCAAGGCCACAGCGTGAGCGCCGGCACCACCACCTTAGGAAGCAGCGCTACGGATACGGTAAGCTTAAACGGCAGAATTTATATCAATACCGGGAGTATCGATTCTAACGCCACGGTAAGCGCCAACGACTATATTTACCTTAATGATTGGTTCGCAAGCTCCAAGTATATCCATATCCACGCTCCCCTTGCCTCAATCTCCTCCTATGTAGACATAAACGGCCATGACGTCTATGCCTATGGACAAATAACCAGCCAGGCAAGCTATGTGGATATATATGCCAGTAACAGTCTCTATATCAACGCCCCTGTTAGCGCGTACGGTACTATTGACTTAACCGGCAGCGCAATATATTTAGGCAATAACCTGACTACCCAAGACAACACCATCAGCCTTACCGGGCCAGTGGTGCTTACTGCCCCGACGGTAACGGTTTCCACCGGAGCCAGCGGGCTAGGCACCATTGAGTTCAAGAACACCCTGAATTCAGATCCTGTCGCAAGCCGCGACCTGACGCTGACCGCAGGCACCGGCGATGTCAAATTCGATGCTAGCGTAGGCAGCAATTACGCTCTTGGCGCCATCAATATCAACTCTGCAGCCAACGTCACTGCCGAATCTACCATTAATACCGCTAGCTTCACGCAGAATAACGGAAGCAATACCACCACCCTCAAGGATAACGTCACCACGAATACAGGCGCAGTAGATATTACCACTGCCTCTATCATGTTAGACGGACTCAATATCAATTCCGCTGCAGCCGCCAGATTTAACGGCGCAACCACCTTATCCAGCGCTCCTGTCACTATCGACGCTGTGGGCGACATTAGCTTCTTAAACACCCTGGACGGCACACAGAATCTAACCCTTGAATCAGACAATGATATCTCCTTTAACGCAAGCGTGGGACTCGGCACAACCCTTGGCGCGATACTTATCAACACCGCGGATAATGTCACTGCCGAATCCACCATCAATGCTGCCAGCTTTACTCAAGATGCCGGCACCACAACCACTACATTACGCGATAACATAAACACCACGGGCAAAGTCGATATTACAACCGGCGCTATTACATTGGACGGTCTGAATATTATCTCTGGAAATATTGCTAGATTCAATGCTGCAACCACGCTCTCGTCTGCTGCGGTCAGTATCGATGCGGCTGGCAACATCACCTTCACCAATACCTTAAACGGCGCCCAGAACTTAACCCTGGAATCTGACGCGGATATCGCATTCCAAGCCTCTGTAGGCGAGACCACGCGCTTGAATAATCTGACTATTAATACAGCTGACGACGTCAATTGCGCTGCTAATCTGTTGCTCAATGGCACACTTAAGCAGACTGCCGGTACTGACATCACCTCATTCACTGACAATGCAACCATTGATGTAGACGGTTCAGTGCTTATCGGTACTGGCGTACGCTTTGTTGCAAATGCCTCTTCCTGGAAAGTCGGCACTGATTGGGATAACAACGGCTCCTTTAACGCAGGTGCAAGCAGCGTAGATTTTGATGGGATAGGTATTCAGAATATTTATGCCGGAGGCGTCGCTGATACCCAGGACTTTAATAATGTATCTATTTCCAATGCCACTAACGAAGTAAGGGTATCCAAGGAGCACATGAAGGTAAACGGGACATTGCTGGTCAAGGCCAATACTAAGTTCGCCCTGCTTGATCAGGCGCAGGTCTGGGTCAATGACGGAACATTTACCCTTAACGGCTCACTCATCCTTGATTCTGTAAGCGCGCTCATTGACCATAACCTCACTGATTTTGATTATTACGGCGGCACCACCGGCATCAACAAGACTATCCTTCTCTCCGACTTTGACAATACGGATAAGGTACGGATATTAACCGGAAGATTGCCGCAGAATGAAGAAGCTCAGGCGTTGACACTTACCATTGGCGCGTTTGGTACCTATGCCATGAATGCCGGAAACCTTACCATATCCGATGACATGATTAATAATGGCAAGCTCCTCGCAGCCCACACCATTTACTGCGCCGGCGACTGGACCAATAGCGGAAACTTTAGCGCCGGTAACGGCACCGTATCACTTAACGGCCAGGCATTACAAGAGGTAGTATCCGGCGGCTCTGATTTCAATAAACTAGTCATCACCAATCCTTCAAATGCCGGCGTATCCTTTGAAGACGGGTTCACCGCGAAGACAGTCCATGCCAAACAAAATGAAGGCGGGGTAAAACTTCTGACCTTCCATGCCGGCGCAACATACACCATCACCAATAACCTGGTCATCAACGGCGCGGCAAATACCCTTATCGTTTTACAGAGCGACACGCCGGGCGCCTGGTGGTATTTTAATCCGCCAAACGGTAACAACTTACACGCAGGAGACTTAAGCTTCCTTAATATCAGTGATTCGCATAATAACGGAGATGTGATCTTCAAGGTCACCAAGCAGACCAACTCCGGAGATGTTGAGTGGGAAGGAAATTCCACCGGCTGGCAGAAGTCAGCACATAATGTAAACTGGTTTGCCGAGCCGGCAAATACGGGTAATCTGGATAATGCGGTTAAGGTACAAGACTTCCAACCGAAAGTAGAAATCAACCCTGCCAGCGGCGACAATATTTCGATGGACTCGGGCAACCTCGTTGGCGGCGGAGTTCCCGGCTGGGAAGAAGGTGACGATAAGAAATACGGAAAGAATTACACGGTCGGCACATACCGCACGGTAGTCATTGTCTTTGAAGGAAAAGTTTTGGTTTCTCCGTACGATGAAAACGGTGAAGTTGAGGAAGAATCCGTGACCTTAACCGCCGGCCAAAAAGCCACTCACGAAGAACAACTCCAATAGGGGACGCTTCTACCCTCTTTAACTTCAATAAATACAAGTAGTTACAAGAGTAAATCTGAATTTGTCCCTTCGCATAAACGGGGTCAGAATTATTTTTAATTAATTCTGACCCCATTACCTATTAATCCATAAAATAATTAGCCAAAATTTAAGAAATCGGTGTTAGATTTTACCACCCTCTACGTCTATTATAGTAGAAAGGAGAGTAATCATGTCTAACTTAGTTTCAACTGGAACAATAGCCTCGAAGATTTTAATTATTAGAGGTAAAAAGGTTATGCTGGATGCTGATTTAGCTGTTCTTTATGGAGTAAAAACAGGTAGACTAAATGAGCAGGTCAAAAGGAATATTAAGAGGTTTCCAGAAGATTTTATGTTCCAACTTACCAAAAACGAAGCTTTAAACTTGAAATCGCATTTTGCGATATCAAATTGGGGCGGAAAAAGAAAGCTGCCCCGAGTCTTTACCCAAGAAGGCGTCGCCATGCTTTCCAGCGCCTTGAATAGCGAGAACGCAATCTTGGTAAATATTCAGATCATGCGCGCGTTTGTGCAGCTAAGACGCATGATTTTGACTAATCACGATCTAAGGCGCAAGATTGAAATGATGGAAAGAAGATACGACAAACAATTCGCTATGGTATTCAAAGCGATCAAAGAATTATTAGAGCCGCCTCCGGTTAAGCCTAAGCCACCAATTGGATTCCATTCATCTTAGGGGACGCTTCTACCCTTCTCAAAAATGGGGTCAGAATTAATTAAAAATAATTCTGACCCCATTACTACAAATTTGGATTTAGTATCGTAACTCGATAATATTCAATATGTTATAGGCGACAGAAGCGTCCCCAATTAGAGAAAGGTTTTGGTGAGGGCGGATTGCGAGGGAGTTGCCTCGAGGACAACCAGAATGTCTTTGAGTGTGGCGTCAGTTGAGCAGCAAAGTTCTTCATGCTGACGCAGGATATCTGCGATACAAGAAACTACTTTCCCAACATCTCTTTCCGCGCTTCCCTGAGCACAGGAAGCCTGAACAAATTCCTTAATACGCTCTCCTGAAGGCGTGATGCCGCCAGCGACCATCTGTTCGATCTGATTCCATTCCTGGCTTAAATCCATCCTGCGCAACGCGCCCATATTTGCAGCACCCATTGGCGTACGCAAATGTGAAACCGCCTGCGTGACAATGGGAAGGGCGCGAAAATCGATTCCACCAGCCTTAGTAATCGACGTTGGCCCTGAGCCTGTCGAACCATCGATGCCACCTGGTTCAGCATTTCCACCCTTGGCACCTTTATAAACTACAGCTTTGCCTATTCGTCTACCGGAATCTCCGACAGCAACTGAAGTCAACTCATGCCGCCATCCTAGCTCCCGCAATAAGTTGTAACCTGAATCTTTTCCTCCTATTCCGGCGCTCTCCGCTTCTTTTTTCATCCACTCCCACGCCTGGCCTTGTGGCTCTGGCTGTGCTGAATCATAAACTTCTATTCTTTTATTACTTGAGTCAATAACAATATAAATAGGCAACGAAAGGTCCAATCTATTGCCATGCAAGATAGCATTCATCAGGAGTTCCCTGACTGCGTTTTTCAGATCAAAAGGGGTAACTTTAAAGCTTACGAATAATTCTTGGCTAAGTACATTTTCCAAAAAGTTAACAACAGACATAGCCTTATCAAATCCCCTAGCATCAGAAGACAAATTCTTTAAGCTAAGTCTAATGATCTGGCTGGATTTTATTGCTTCAACTAGCCCATCTTTTAAAGATCCATCAACTGCAGAGAGAGAAAATGGGTCAATTTCAAACTGGTTTACTTTACGGCCATTCGCACTAAAATACTGGTCCAGCCCCGCTTCAGCCGGCGAGCTGGCGGCGACGGATGAAGACGAAACCTTGGCATCTCTAATAATGAACTGGCTTAATGACGGGGGCTCCAAATCACCGGAAGCCCTCCCTGAGTAATTTTGTAATTCGCCTGTTTTCAGGTCAAAAGCTACTGCGCCGACTTTTGCTTTATATCGGAGAATAACCGCATCTTCCGCTAAACCTAATTGTCTTATTAGCTCCCTCTTGATCCTATGAACTGTTCTAAAACTTGGCCCAATGCCAAGAATAAAAGACGCTCTCAAACTTCCTTTATTGCCGCCAATCTTATTAATAATTTTTGGCAAATGCTCAGCATCCGCTGCTCTGTCAAAATGGATTAACGCTCCGGCTTTTGTTTCAGAATTCCAAAGCGCCACACCTATGCAGGGACCTAACCCAAAAGTTACCAACAAACCATCTTTTGCCGCTACCGCTTCTCTCTGATTGACATTATCCGTATAGGGGGCGTTTGTCACACCCATCTCCCTCAAAGTGCTTTGTTTTCTATTCTCGATGGCTTCGGCTGAATTTCCGGGGATTACTGCCAACAGGTCTCTTGCATCTTGCAATAATCTATTAACACCGGCTTGCGATATATCGGCGGACGAATCCAAGGAATACTTCTCACCCCACTTATTCCTAACTTCTACTATAGAAGCTATGCGTTTTTGAACACTTTCTAGGTCTCTAATTAAATCAACAAGAATATTTTCCGCTCCATCCCAGTTTCCGGACCCGATCATACCTCCTGCTTCATCCAAAGCGGCATCCATAGCAGAAGAAACTGGTTTCCTATTTGCCGCCACCACCTCAGCCAGCTTACCTTGAGAGGCGCCTAATAAGCCGGAGACATCTTCAGAATAGTTCGATGGCCTATCGCTAAATTTATAAGCGTACTTTTGCTGCCAGTACCGCTCTGCTTCGGCATAAGCTCTCGCCGCTGCTTCCCTAATCACTTCTTGGGGTGAATCGGAATTGATCACGCCCTCCAGCCAAGCTGCCAGGTCATAAACGCTTGCTGTCCTAGATAAACCAGCCATGTTCATCAGTACTCTTAAATATACGCTGACTCCATTGATCGATCCGGAAACAGCGGTTGCGAAACCCAAGGTGTGCCCATCTTTTATCGCCCTAAGAACTGCCAAAACCTCTTCCAGGTCCGGCATCACTACATCCCCCGGCCCTACCATCGCAGTCCTTGATCTGACAATGTGCTCAATTTCATGGGCAACCGTATAGCTGTTTTGCGCCCTCAGTAAATCATCCTGATTCCGTCCGGATAATTTATAGACTTCAGAACAAAGACGCGTCAGGCGATCAAACAGAACCTGGTCGCGCCTGAACGGACTGCGGGAAAAGAAAGAATAATTTCCATTCACTATGCGCATATCTTTATCGACAGCCAAGCGTAGATTTTGCGTAAAGATCATTGCGGAATCCAGGAAAAAAGAAGTGGTGCCTGTCACGTTATCCTGAAATCCGGGGATAATGGAATTGCCGACGTAAAAGACATCCACTGTGCCCTGTCCGGTTGTCACTTTCTCGCTTCTTTCCACGGGATACACATTGAATAATCTGAAATCCGGATCGGATAACTTAAGCTCCATATCCATTGGGGTCAAAACAACAAGATATCCGTACGGTAATAATATCTGGGCCAGCTCGTTTCTTAATAACTTTACTCTGGAATAAATATCATCCCGTGCTTGCTCAGAGGCATTACTAAGCGCTTCATAAATTAACTCTTCTAAATCATAAAGAGACTGATCAATAGCTTCCGGGCTGACGCCAGGCGCGCTTACTTCACCTTTAAGCTTATTGACCTGCTGCCGCAAACCGTCTTCTAATGACTGAGGGACCAGTTCACCTGCCTGCTCTATCCCTTCGGCCTGCCTGGCCAGGGCTCTCTGTATCATTGCCTCATCACGGTCCTGATTCCGGATGACCAAAGCATGGGCATTCGCTGGCCTGAGCCCGCGTTTCCTGAGAATGATCTCGCGCTGTTCATGATCCATATTCCAACGATTATCAAGCTGTTCTTTAAACCCTACGATGACCCAATTTTCGTTGCTATCCCTGAAGTTTATTGCTTCAACCCCATCTCCGGTACGCACTACTAACTCAAAGGCATTGAGCAATCTGCGCAGAATTTTTGCTTCTTGCGAACCCGGATCCAATAAAGATAACTGCGCCTGTGCCTGCGCGCTATCAATAGTTATAACAATATTACCCTGGTTGTCATTGGCCCTTGTGATGATCCCCCGGGCATTTAGTACGTTAGACAACGATTCCAGCTCTGCGATCAAATAATCCATAACCTGAGCATCGCTGGCGCCGGCCGGAAGTGCCTGGATTTTTCCACTTCCGCGCAAAGTACGGAGCATTTTCTTAAGCCGTTTCATGCCAACGCTTTCTGTGCTGGAGGATGAAGCTCCAAGGTCACTACCTGATGAAGAAGCAGCTCCCGGAGCCGCAGGAGGCGCAGGCGGATTCTGCATCTTCCATTGAATTATATTAAGAGCGAAATTAAACGCCTGCTTCTGGCTGACTCGCTTAGGCAGGCGCATCATTAGATCCGCTGCTTTCCAGAAATCCTGGCGCAAAGATTCTACCCTATCTGCCGGAAGCCCGCTTAAGATATCGCGCAAGGCCTGATTGACCAAAACCCTTCTTCCCACCACGTTATGAACAAAATCATCCTCCCTTGCGATGCGCTCATTGTCCTTAAGCGCCTGCCAAAATTTATTCTGAAATTCATTCGGAACAGCTTTTACATTAAATATTCCGGGAAATAGTTCGATGCCCGGAAAAAACGGGACTAAAAAGAGAGCTAGCCAATTATGCGCCGCTATTATTAAGGCTGCCTGGACCTTATCCCATAACCTGGCCAAAAATCCCTTGGGCTGCCTGTGAAAGATAATCATATCTTCCTGGTTTACTTGAAAACGGGACAATTCCAAGTTGATCTGGGGAATATTAAAACGGGCATATTCCGAGCTAGTTGGCTCTATGTAGTAAGCCTCGCGGTTAATGGGGTTAAAATTATTAAAGTTACGCGGATCATTAATCCAGCTCCTGATGTCATCTCTAAAGTTGAATTCACTTAACCCTGCGCTGTCAGAAGGGCCGCTATCACGGGGGGTTCCCTCGGTCAATCCGCCGAAATCAATATTGCGCATGGGCATATTCATGAAAATATCCTTTATCTCCTCGATCTTAGGAATGCCCTTGCGCAATCTCTTTATAATCTCCAGATTATCGATGCGTTTGGTATCTGCTGGAAGATCCTTCGTCCTCTGGGCATTGGCAAGGATGACCCTAAGCCGCTCCTGCAGACTCATGACAATAGCCCTCAATGCCTCAATTAATTCAGGAGATGCTTTCCTTAACTCGATGATTTCCTTTATCGCTCTCACGTTCGCAAAGAGATTCCCGCCAAAGAGTGATTTTAGTTGCGGATGCGTATCTTTGATCAGTTCAGCCCAGGTATCTATGTCAGTGATAAAGGTATCAAAGGCAACCAGAAGATCCTCCATGAATTTATTCTTAATGGAGCCTGAATCAATTGCTGCCACAAGGGCCAGAAACATCAGACTGTGCGTATTCTGGATAAAGGGAATCGCGCCCTGATAAGCCAGGCCGGGCACTACCACATCCCCAGAGCGGTATTCCAGCCGAGTCACCTCATCTTCATCGGCATAAATAGCAAATGATGGCTTTTTACCTTGGGTTTTGCTGACATTTCCTGCCCCGCCCTTTACATCCAAAGGATTCCAGCGGTCGGCAAAATAATCTATGCGCTCATCTGAAGTGTATAATATCGCCTTGGTCATCTCCAAATAAGAGGCCAGTTGGTCAAGAAGATGCTGGTGATTAGCTTTTAAGGGCAGGGCGCCGGAGATGTGCAAGCTAAACCAACCTTGTGGTATCAAGCCAAGCTCAACCATCGAATCGATCATCGCTACCTGGGAGTTTCCCGATAATGACGGCGGAAGAGCAAACTCCACCAGTTCATCCCTGCCAAAGGGAAGGCCCAGAATATTTCCCCATATCTCTACCACAGTGCTACGGGGATAAAATGCCGCATCCGTATACGGAGCCTTATCCCAAATCTCAACTTCAGTACCTACCGGAAGTAACGCGCCCATCTGCTCTTCTCTTAATGCGGGAAGAAAATCGCGGGTGATAAAACCAATGATATCCTGCTCGCTGAAACCCCCCTTGGCCAACAGCTCAAAGATCTTCAGCTTTACCGCTCCCTGCGCGCCCAGGCTATAGTCTCTTGTAAAAACAAAATCTGCGACTCCGCGCTCTTGATGCTGCCTGACTACTTCTGCGACAATCTCTTTATGTAATCGGCGGTATTGAGTCTTAAGTTCCTCTAATCTTTGCGGGTTTGCAGCAAGATCCTTGACGATGGATTTACCAGTATTACCGGCCAGCCCGTATTTAATAAGATTAAACCTCTGCTCCTGGCCGAATCCCGCTTTCCTTAAGGTCCGCGCTTTTGTGCCTATCCCTGGCGCAGTATACGCTTTACTTTTAGCATCATCGCCTTCATATTTTTCATAAGTGCCGTCGTCGGCATTGCGGCTGCCCAGCTGGCGTTCAGACTCGACCTTATGCGCGACTTCTATAGCCTTGACTCTATCCTGGACTTCCTGCGGGCTCAGTTGATTATCTGTTATTCTGACAACCAGTTTTTCTAATACAACTCCTCTTTGATCCGGGGATGTTTCTAATATATCCGCGGCTAGCAAATATGGGTTTTGGGCTGTCGCAATCCTGTCAATTGCCTGAAGAACAGTGATTCGCGCACCTGTTTGCCTGTCGACAAACGGCAAGCTTCCTGCTGTAGGTATATTTGCCGGCGCAAGGCCGCTTATCCCCCCTGAAAAATAGCTGCGTATCACCTGACCGGCTGGCGTCTGCAGCGGCTCGCTGATGTTATATTCACCGTTCTTAAAAGAAGCCTGGTATTGCTGGAAATAGGTGTTTACGGCGTAAGGCTGTTTTGTGGATAGGTTTGTAAGATTATGGGATTCAATGAGTTGTGAATATTTAGTGCGCTTGTCTTTGAAGCGCGACTTAAACCATTGAGCCAATATTAAGGAGTAATATACCTGCCTAAGCGGCGCGTATTTCTTGGAGGTGTTCACCTCTTTAGTCAGCTGCGGGATGATCATCTCCCGGATCAGCTGGCTGGAGTAATCGTTAAGCTCTTTTTGTTTTGGATCTTTAAAGGTGTAAGGCTGAGAGCTAAAAGCTGATGGCTGAGAGCTGAGATAGTCACTTTCCAGCACGACTTTAAGCGTTGCCTTATAAACATAAGCCGAATCAGTTGCCTCTCTGATAATAATTTCATCCGGCACTATCCATGGCCTGGTAAGAGTTGGAATAGCAATATTTTCAGAACCGAAAAGCTCCCCTGCTTTTTTATAAAGCTTATTCCAGTATTGTCTTCCCGCGGGAGTTTGGGGGGATGTCGCTTTAGCTGTATCTTTCTGCAATTTGTTTTGAGTAACAAGAGCAGCTTTG
>CAYGZJ010000021.1:0-5020 GCA_964354335.1 uncultured Planctomycetales bacterium
GTGGTGCTGGATTTAAGGCGCCTGGGCTTTGATAACGCTCAATACGAAGCGATAGCCAAAGCCGGAGTGGCCCCCTACGGCCTTATATTCATCACCGGGCCTACGGGAAGCGGAAAATCAACGACCCTTTACGCTCTTCTGAGCCAGATCAAGAGCGCGGAAAAGAACATCATCACTATTGAGGACCCGGTTGAATACAAGCTGGAAGGGGTCAATCAGGTGCAGGTAAAGCCTGAGATCGGCCTTACCTTTGCTTCGGCCCTGCGCAGTTTCTTACGTCAGGATCCCGATGTCATGCTTGTCGGAGAGGTGCGTGACCTGGAAACAGCCCAGATCTGCATACGTTCCGCGCTTACCGGGCATTTAGTTTTAAGCACCCTGCACACTAATGATGCGCCTTCGGCAATAAGCAGGCTTATGGATATCGGTGTAGAGTCTTACATGCTGGGCCCATCGCTTCTTCTGATAATAGCGCAGCGGCTAGTAAGGAAGTTGTGTCCTGACTGCAAGGAGGCCTATGAGCCTTCGCCTGAGCAGAGAAAAGCAGCCAAGATCAAGGCGGATCTGATTTACCGGCCCAAAGGGTGCGAGCGCTGTAACCAGCTAGGATATAAAGGAAGGCTTTGCGTTGCCGAGGTCATGGTAATCAACCAGCAGTTGCAAGAATTGATAAATCAAAAAGCCACGTTTCAGCGTCTGCGCGAGGTGGCTAAGGCCTCGGGTATGCAGTCGCTATACGAATCTGGCATGCGCAAGGTCGAGGAAGGCCTTACATCTCTTGAGGAAGTCATATCAGTCACTATCGGAGCTGAATAATGCCTAAATTTTTCTATATAGCCAGGAATCGTAAAGGTGAGAAGCAGACCGGAATTGAGGAGGCAGCAACGCAGGAAGATGCGCTCAGTCAGATCCAGTCTAAAGACCTTATTGTCGTAAATATCTATTCTGAAAAAGAGGCTGGCAGTGAAAGCGCCGCTGCTTTGGCTAAAACAAAAAAAAGGATCCGGCACAAGCATTATCGTATCAGTAGCGATGACTTGGTGCTTTTTTGCCGTCAGCTGGCTACGCTGCTGGGCGCAGGGGTCACTATCTTAAAGAGCCTGGATATCATCAAGCAGCAGGTTTCAAGTACAAAGCTTTCGGAGGTGATTGCTGATCTTCAGAGAAATATGGAGGGAGGCCTTAGTTTTCATGAGGCAATGCGCAAGCACGGGAAAGTTTTCTCCGAGCTATGGATCAACCTTGTTGAAAGCGGGGAGGCAAGCGGAAATTTGGCCCTGGTCTTGAATCGCCTTGCCTCATACCTGGAAAAGCAGGCGGCATTTAAACAGAAAGTAATTTCTGCACTGGTTTATCCTATCATCCTTATGGTCGCCAGCGTAGGAGCCCTCTTATTCTTGACCATAAAGATTATCCCCACCTTTGTAGAGTTGTTCAAAGGATTTAACGTTAAATTACCTTTATTGACGCAGGTCCTTGTTGTTGTAAGTACCGCCCTTCGGCAATATTTTATTTGGATTGTCGTAGCGATTGCTGTCGCTGCATTTGTTTTTCGTAAGATCACTAGCACTAAGGAAGGCCGCCGGGCATTTGAACAATTTCTTTTTCAGCTGCCTCTTTTCGGCGAGTTTTTCCGCGCTTTCCTGGTCGAGCGCCTTACTTCTGAAATGTCGACTTTGATCGAGAGCGGTGTTCCGATTCTATATTCACTGGAGATCGCCGAACGAAGCGTCGGCAGCGTTGTCTTGGGTGATATTATTCATAATGTAAAAGAAGAGGTGCGCGAGGGAAAACCGCTGAGCGAGCCACTTGAGAAAAGCGGCTTCTTTGATCCCATGGCTGTGCAGATGGTTATGATCGGAGAAGAGATCGGCGAACTCTCCAATATGTTCAAGAAGTTGAATGCTTTTTACCAGGATTATGTGGATACATTCCTGGTGCGTTTTACCTCCATGTTTGAACCGATCATGCTTATTTTTATGGGCGGGGTGGTCGGTGTCATGGTCATCGGTATGTTTTTACCTATATTCCAGATTGCTAATATTGGCGGAACCGGCCAATAGAAAGTCTTTGACAGTAGGCTGACACTGTGGTAAACTTTAAGTAGAGGAATAATTTATTGTAGGGTAAGGGTAACCCTGATTATTAACAACCAAAAATACGCATAAACGCAGTGAAAGGAGGAACAATGAGAAGAGGTTTTACGTTATTGGAATTGATCATAGTAATTATTATTATCGGAGTTCTGGCAACCTTGGGTTTTACGCAGTACGGCAAGATGATTGAGAAGGCTCGCGGCGCTGAAGCGAAGTCAATACTAGGTGATATCCGAAAGTTTGCCGCAGCTCACTATTTGGAGTTTGGTGCATTGGATGTCGCGCCCGTTTTTGACGATTCTCGGGCTAATATTGGCACTGCTATGGATAACATTCCTTCCGTATGCCATACGGCACACTATTTTAGCTATGCGATAACACCGGCAACAGCCGCAGTTACTATTACAGCGACGCGCTGTGCAGCTAGCGGTAAGACTCCTAATTCAACAACCGGCGGAACTATAATTCTTACAGTTGATCTGGCTACTGGTGTAGATAGCTGGGTTACAACAGGCGGATATTAATACGATTATCTAAAATAGGAGGGAGGGTGTCTTTTGTGAGTAAGCAAAAGATACCCTCCCCAATTATTTTGCCATGAAAAATAAAATGCGAAGTTTTTCCTTGCTTGAATTGATTGTAGTGGTAGTAATTGTCGGGGTTTTGGCTGTGTTGGGCGCTGCGCAGTACGGAGGTTACCGTGAGCGTACACTTAATAAAGAGGCCCTTGCCAACCTCCGGCTTATCCAGGCGGCGCAGAGGGTTTATTTCCTGGAGCATGGCCATTATTACCCGCCATCAGGCACTGGTGTTTCCACTATTTCCGATATTGACAGTAATCTGAAGCTGACCATTCCTTCAACGGATGCGAATCCTAAATGGAATTATAATGTCAGCTCTACGGGCGAGACCACGGCTACCAGAGCCGGTGATGACAGCAGGGCATTGATTCTTCCTGTTGACAGCGAGACTGCGCCTAGGTGTACAGGTTCGACGAAATGTCCGTAATAGGCGAAATAGATATTTAAGGCGCATAATTCGAAAGAGCCATGAAAAGAAAAGCTTTTACGCTTTTAGAGTTGATCATCGTAGTGGTTATTATCGGTATTCTGGCTACTCTTGGTATGTCCCAGTACGGCGCTTACAAAGAAAGAACGCTCAATAAGGACGCGATTGCAAATTTACGATTGATCCAGGCTGGGGAGAGGATCTATCATATGGAGCAGGGTAGCTACATTGCGCTTGGAGATAACGCAGCCATAAATACAACATTAAAATTATTGCTTTCTACCGTTTCGAACGCTAACTGGAACTATAGTGTTGATGGCAGCGGTACAGCTACTGCTACTCGCAATGGCTCTGATAGTAGGCAGCTGGTGCTGACTATAGGAAGCACCGATACTACCTGTCCCGGAGCCGAAAACTTTTGCCCCTAATATAATGAAACAAAAAGGCCTTACCCTGATGGAGATTGTTATCTCGGTCGTCATCCTCTCTTTGATGGTGGTCGGGATAACCGCTCTTTTTATCAGCGCTAAAACGCATATTTTCCATAGCCGCGCCCGCATGACCGGAGGGGAATTAGGAAAGCTTTTTCTTGATCCTCTGGCCTTTGATGTGGCGGCAGACACCTGGAGTACCGGTAATCTAACAACTGGTGCGCGTACGGGCGCCACCCAAACTGTCGGCAACGTTACCTTTACTCCCGATTATAATATTGGTTCGGTTGCCGGGACAGACATGCGCCGGGTACAAGTTGATGTACAATGGCAAGAAACCCCTCCTTAAGAAGGCCCTATGCGAACAAAAGTTAAGGGTTTTACACTGCTTGAGCTTATAATCGCGCTAATTTTATTTTCCATCATCATACTTGCCTTTACTAATTTTGAGCTTTTTGGCCGGTTCCAGCTGATTTCTTCTGACCGAAGGGCAAAACTTCAGAATGAAACATCGCGCCTGATCGATCATATCAGTAAACATATCATTGAGGCGGCGCAGAGGCCTGCGAATTATTCGTTTGCGGGGGATCCGGGATTTATGGGCCCGGGCCAAGTAGTTTCTATTACCAGCCCCGGTGATGGCCTGTTGCTTACTTATTTAGCGGATGTTGTTGTTGCTCCGGCTACGCTGGCGGACGGAGTGGGAGATACTTGGAGGGCGTATCGATTCTATAATAACACTGCTTCTGCAGATAACCGTAACCAGGTTCAATATTGTTCTCAGTGTAACGATTCTGGTTGCGCAACATGCACTGGCGGATGGGCAACTGTTTCTTATCACATCGCGACCTTTACCCCTACGCCGAATCCTCTTACCAATAATAGCGTGAATATCAATACTAATGCCTGTTGGGATCCGCTTACTGCAATCTTGCCTAACGGGGATCAGGATAACCCCTGCGTCAGCATGCAAGCTACAATTACCCTGCCTTCCGTAGCTATCAACTAACCGTTTTTATTTGCCAGAAATCAAAAGTTGTGATAGAGTTAGTGCAATTGCATGTTTTTGGGCTATACGCGTTGAATTCCTGAGGTTAGAAGAACGAGTGCGCGTAATATGAAAAAAGGGTTTGTGTATATATTAAGAAGCTTAAAAAATGACAGGTTTTATATAGGCAGCACCATAGATATAAAGAGAAGGATTCGTCAGCATGAGTCTGGGTATGTAAGGTCGACTCGTGGTATGAGACCGGTAAGATTAGAACTTTTTCAGGAATACGATAATCTCAGGTTAGCCAGGAAAATAGAGTTAAGATTGAAGAATTTTAAAAGAAGAGATTTTATAGAAAAGATTTTGCAAGACAAGGTAATTAAGCTAACAGTCTAGATCTCGGGCTCCGACGCCTCTACATACCAAACCTTTGAGGGTCGGAGCCCCGACTTCTCGGGTTGTTTAGTTATAGAAGAACGTCGGGCTTCAACGCC
>CAYGZJ010000021.1:5120-5497 GCA_964354335.1 uncultured Planctomycetales bacterium
TTTGAGGATTGGAGCCCCGACTTCTCGGGTTGTTTAGTTATAGAAGAACGTCGGGCTTCAACGCCTCTGCATGTTAAGTTTTTGAGGATTGGAGCCCCGACTTCTCGGGTTGTTTAGTTATAGAAGAACGTCGGGGCTGTAGCTCAGCTGGGAGAGCACCTCGTTCGCAACGAGGGGGTCAGGGGTTCGAATCCCCTCAGCTCCAAAATTTGCCAACAAATATATTCTTGGCAAATTTTGTCCCGAAGCTTGTGCCAAAAATATCGAAGAGATTTTTGGCACGTTTAAGCAAGGGACAAAGAAAAAAAGTAACCGTAACCCCGCCTCATAATCGCTGCGGAAATTCCTTTCGCTCTTACTTTGGCGGGAGATCTTAG
>CAYGZJ010000021.1:5597-13280 GCA_964354335.1 uncultured Planctomycetales bacterium
CGCTCATGAGGCGAGCGGAGTGCCCCCGATTAGTTTTTAAAAAAGGCAAATTTTGCCTCATAATCGCTGCGGAAATTCCTTTCGCTCTTACTTTGGCGGGAGATCTTAGTCGCTCCAGTAATTTTCGCGCATTCGGCGGGGCTCATTCGCGGATACAAATTATTTAAACGCTCATGAGGCGAGCGGAGTGCCCCCGATTAGTTTTTAAAAAAGGCAAATTTTGTCCCGAAGCTTGTACCGTTATAAAGAATAGTAATTTCCATCACCTCCCCGTTCCATGAAAAGCCAGCTCAAAACATTCCTTAGCCTAATTTTTATTCTTATACTGCTTAATCCGGCTTTTGCCGAAGACCAGAAAAAGCCGCATCAGGCCCTCTTTTTCGAAAAGCTTCAGGATGCGCTTGTGCAGTGTCATCTTTGTCCGCGCAACTGCGTTATTGCCCCGGCTAAGCGCGGTTACTGCGGAGTGCGGGAAAACAGGGGTGGCACCTTATATACGTTAGTTTTTGCCAAGCCTGTTGCCATCCACCTTGATCCTATAGAAAAAAAGCCGCTTTTTCATTTTCTACCCTCGACAAGCGCTTTTTCCGTGGCTACCGCCGGCTGCAACTTAAAGTGCAAGTTCTGCCAGAACTGGGAGATTTCACAGGCCAGGCCCGAAGAGCTGCAGTATGTGTATTTAGAGCCGCAGGAGCTGGTAAAGAAAGCCGTGGAATCAAAGGCTGCGACCATTGCCTATACTTATACCGAGCCGACAATATTCTATGAATATATGCTAGAGACAGCTAAGCTTGCCCGTAGCCAAGGATTGCGAAATATCATGCATTCAAACGGCTATATCAATGAAATTCCGCTGCGCCAGCTGGTAAAATATCTGGATGCCGCCAATATTGACCTTAAAGGATTTAGCGACGACTATTACGCAAAGCTTACAGATTCCACCCTTGCTCCGGTATTGCGTAGTCTAAAGATCCTGAGGGAAGAGGGCGTGCATCTGGAAATTACTAACTTGCTTCTGCCCGGATTTAATGATGATCCCGAAACAATCCGCAAGATGTGCCTTTGGATAAAAGAAAACCTGGGAGCTGATACGCCGCTGCATTTTGGCAGGTTTTTCCCCATGTACAAAATGACCAGCCTAAATCCTACTCCTGTTGAGACTTTGGAAAAGGCGCGTCAGATCGCTATGGAATGCGGCCTTAATTATGTATATATAGGTAATATAGCGGGTCATCCGGCAGAGAACACCTATTGCCCGCGGTGCAAAAAGACGCTTATTGAGCGCCGGGGTTATTTTGTGGTTGAGGATAATATTGTCGAAGGAAAATGTAAGTTCTGCGGACAGGAGATCAAAGGTGTCTGGAAATAACAACGTCACCACGTCACCACGTCACCACGTCACAGGTTCGATATGGAAAATGTTTTTTCTTTTTTTTCTTTTACTGGTGACTTGGTGTTCCGACGCCCGCTTTCGCTCGGTCGGGATCCCGACTTTACGTCGGGATCTTTGTGGTTTGGCGACATGTTGCGCCGCTGACATCAAAGAACCTAATGTTGCCGGCGCATTCTATTCCGAAGATCCGCAACAACTTTCAGCGATGATCGACGGATTCCTGAAGATCGCAAATCCGCTTCCTATGCCCGGGCAGGTCTTCGCGCTTATCAGCCCGCATGCAGGTTACGGCTATTCAGGCCCTACTGCTGCTTTCGGATATAAGCTTATTGCTGGTAAGCCCTACAAAACAGTGATAGTCATCGCCCCGACGCATCGCTATGGTTTTGCCGGGGTTTCCGTATATCCGCAGGGAGTTTTCCGTACTCCGTTAGGAGATATTCAGGTGGATAGCGATTTTACTCAAAAGCTACTTAACAAAGATCAGGACGTAGTTTTTGATCCTCAGGCATTTGCCCAGGAGCACTCCCTTGAGGTGCAGCTGCCGTTTTTGCAGAAAACTCTTGCAGATTTTAAATTAGTGCCGATAGTCATGGGTGATTGCACTCTTGATACCTGCCAGCGTCTTGCGGATTTACTGAAAAACGCGATTGGCAACCGAAAGGATATTTTAGTAGTCGCTTCTACTGATATGTATCACGGTTATGATTACCAGGAAACAGAGACTATAGATAAGTCGACTATAGCCTATTTAGAGAAAATGGATGCGCAGGGCCTTTATTATGCATTACGGGATGAGAAAGTGCAGCTATGCGGCGGATTTGGTGTGGTGACAACCTTGATCCTATCGCGTTCGCTCGGTCACGAAAAACTTAAGGTCCTGCATTATACTAACTCCGCCCAGGTAACCAATAACAGGAAAAAAGGGACTTGGACAGTCGGTTACGTAAGTTGTGCTATCGATAGCCAGAAAAAAGGAGAGAAAGGTATGTTGAACAGAGAGCAACGCAAAAAACTGCTTGAACTGGCGCGTAATTCCATTGAAACATACTTAAAGACAGGAAAGAAATTGCAAATTAAAGAAACAGACCCGTTGTTTTTGAAAGAAATGGGAGCGTTTGTTACTTTGCACGAGCACTCAGAGCTTAGAGGATGCATTGGAAATATCGTCGGCAAAGGGCCGCTATATCTGACTATCCGCGATATGGCAGTGGAGGCGGCAACAGGGGATCCGCGTTTTAACGCGGTAGAACCCGATGAATTAAAGAATATCGAGATAGAGATATCCGTGCTAACACCTCTGGAACGGGTTGATGACCCTGATAAAATCCAGATGGGGGTGCATGGGGTCCTGGTACGCAGGGGTTTTAGCAGCGGGGTGTTCCTTCCTCAGGTAGCAACGGAAACCGGCTGGTCAAGAGAAGAATTTCTATCGAATCTGTGCAGCCATAAAGCAGGGCTGGATTCCGAAGCCTGGAAAGAAAAGGCTACTGAATTATATGTTTTCTCCGCGGAAGTATTTTCCGAGAAAGATTACTAGAGTTTTATGCTTAAGACCGCGCTTTGGCTTTTTGTCCTGGGGCTTTCCTTTGGCGCGGGACCCTGCCTGGCCAGTTGCGGGCCGCTTCTGACCGCGTACATCATCGGCTCAAAAAAAGGGGTGGTTAATAGTCTTGGTACATACCTTTTATTTTCTGCCGGACGTATATCGGTTTATCTGGTTTTAGGGGTAGCTGTTTTTCTGCTGGGAAATGGATTCTTCCAGCATCTTACCCAAGAATATTCAAAGTACATTTTTATCGTCGGTGGTATTTTTCTGATTGCATTGGGAATTTTGATGGTTTATGGAAAAGGGCGGAATTTTGGCCTATGCGATCTTTTACACCGGCGCCTGGTGCAGGAAAATTGTCAAAGCGCGCTCGCCTTGGGGATTATTACCGGATTGCTTCCCTGTGCTCCATTAGTCGCCCTGTTTACCTATGTTGGTTTGGTCTCCAAGAGCTGGCCGCAAAGCATTATTTACAGTTTTTCTTTTGGCGCGGGTACGTTTATTTCACCGCTTCTGTTATTAGCGGTCCTTGCCGGATTAATGCCGCGGTTTTTCTCTCGCAGGGAATACTTAACCAGAATCCTTGAGGTTCTAGGCGGCTTGGTGATGGTTGTTTTAGGGATATTCTTGATACAGGGGGGTTTTTAAGTCATGCATAAATTCTTCTGCCTGTCTTTCAACGTATTGGATGATATTGTCAGCGTTGATGATCAGGAGCAGATCCATCATATGAAGAATGTCTTACGGCTTAAGCCGGGGGAGGAGGTCGATCTTTTTGACGAGAAGGGCAATGAATACGATTGTATCGTTGAGAAGGTTTCCGACAAGGCCATCACTTTTGTTATCGCCCATCGCCATCTGGCCCCCCCGAAGCAAGAAGGGGTAGGTATTACGGTTGCCTGCGCCATTCCTAAGAACGTGAAGATGGACGATATTGTTGATAAGCTGACCCAGCTGGGTGTGGAGCGTATTATTCCGCTTGATACAAAGCGGGTTATCGTCAGGCTTTCGGCCGATAAGAAAAAACAGCGGCTGGAGCGTTGGCAAAAGATCGCCTTAAGTGCCAGCAAACAGAGCAAGAGAAATTTTGTCCCGGTGATTGAGCCCATACAGAGCATGGAAGAAGCCCTGTCGAATCTTAAAAACTTTGATCTTAAGCTTATCCCCACGCTTGACGGAGAACGCAAGTCTTTAAAAGAGCTAGGGCTGGAGCGCAAACCTCAGAATGTCATTGTTTTTATCGGCCCGGAGGGAGATTTTACCGACGAGGAAGTGGCCCTGGCTAAAAAAAACGGCTGTATTCCGGTGACATTGGGGAATTTGGTCTTGCGAGTGGACACCGCGGCGATTGCCCTGGCAAGTTTCTTTAGATTATATGGAAACGATTAAGTTTCTTACCCTTGGCTGCAAGGTCAATCAATACGAGACCCAGAGTATCCGCGAGAGATTCCTGAATAGCGGCTTTAAGGAGGTCCATAACGGCTTTAAGGCCGGCAACTATCTGGTTAACACCTGTACCGTGACCGCGATTGCCGATCAGAAGTCCCGCGAGAGTATCCGCCGCTGTATAAAAGCTAACCCCAAAGCGCGCGTTATCGTCACCGGCTGCCTGGTTGAAAAAGACGCCTCTTCTTTAGTAAGTATAAAAGGGATCGATTATCTTATCAGTAAGAGATTCTTTCCCGCAGGCATCCGCTGTTTTTACGGACACACACGCGCGTTCCTGAAGATCCAGGATGGATGCGATAATTTCTGTTCATATTGCAAGGTTCCGCTGGTGCGCGGCCGTTCGCGCAGCCGTTTGCCGGGGGAGATCCTCGCGGAAGCAAAAGCCCTGGCTGCGGAAGGCTTTAAGGAGATCGTCCTTACCGGTATCTGCCTGGGCAGTTTTGGCAGGGATCTTTTTCCCGAGACAAGTCTATCCGAACTGATTCAGAAATTGGAGGATATCGACGGGCTGCTGCGCATACGCCTTAGCTCTATCGAGGCCAAAGACCTCAGCGATGAATTGATTGATACAATAGCAGCCTCCGGAAAGGTCTGCCATCATCTGCATATTCCTATCCAAAGCGGGGATGACCAGATTTTGCGCAGGATGAACCGTAAATACTCCCACAAAGATTACCTCGCGCTGATAAAAAAGATCCTTCGTTATATTCCCGATATCGCTATTACCACTGATTGCCTGGTCGGTTTTCCTTCAGAGACTGAAAAGCAGTTCCAGAATACAGCGGATCTGCTAAAAAAGATCCAACCGCTAAGGACCCATATATTTCCCTATTCGCCAAGATTAGGTACTTCTGCTTTTGATGCGGATCAAGTTTTGGACCCTTCCGCGATTAAAAATCGCTGCCAGAAGCTTAAAATCCTTGCTCAGTCCTGCTCTCGGGCATACCGGAGAAAATTCATAAATAAGGAGCTTCTTGTTCTTTTCGAAGGTCCCTCAAAGGGGAAGTCGGGGTATTGGGAAGGATATAGTGATAATTATATAAAAGTTTTAGTGAAATCGAGGCTTCGCCTGGCTAATCAAGTAAAACAGGTAAAAACAAGAAAGATCCGGGACGATTTTCTCCTTGGGGAGGTTTCCCGGGGCCTTAACTCGTTGAAGTGCAATAAGTAACAAGCAAAAAACCATAATTCTTAATATTGCTAGGAACTGTTTGGATTTTATATTACAACTTAATGGATTGCAATCTGTTGATGAAGCGGGAAATGCCCTAATTTTAGGTTGACAAGCAACTATGCCCAATGATATAATTTAATTAAGATGAAGAATGCCCACCTCTATACTGGTATAGGAATTACAGCTATACTTGTACTTCTTGTGTTTTCTTTCGGTTATTGCGCCGAAGACGAAGTAACAATTACCGCCTATTACCCATCTCCACAAGGAATTTATCAGACCATTACTATGACTCCTTCCGGTCAGCCAGCTTTGGCGCGTGAAGGGGATATGTATTATGATGAGTCCAAACATTGTCTGCGCGTTTATACGAGACTTAATCCTTCTGCAGGCGCTTTAGGTTGGGTGGATATGTGTGCTCCGGCAGGGGTGATTATGATGTATAGTTGTACGGCAGCTCTTCCTCCGGGATGGGCCTGGTATAACGGCAGGGGCGGCTCCACCATTTCTGATCATTACATTGTGGGAGCCGGGGGGGCATATCCCGGTGGTTCAAGCGGCGGTTTTTCCACACATCACCATGCTGCCGTTAGCGGAACATACCAGACTCAGGCGCATACGCATACCGTTCCGGCGATTACAGTGCCTGCGATGACTCCTCTTATGCGAGAGAAAGTCGCGCAGGATGCTGCTTGTGATATATGGTGGCCGCCAAGCGGAAAATGTTCTGATATCGATGCTGCCAGGCCCGAACACATACATACAACTGTAGCTTTCTCGACTGGCTCTGCCGGCGGCGGCGCTGGTACGCTCGAGGGAAATTCATCAGAGGTAAACAACGAAGTTCCCTATTATCCGACATGTTTTATTATTAAACAGGGTACCCCTTAAAAAATGAATAATTTGTCCGGAAAATTAGGATTCATAATTATGTTTCTTTCTCTTTTTTCGTCTGCAGGATTAAGCCAGACAACTGAAACCATCACTATTAATACATACTATCCTACGCCTTACGGTCAATATCGGGTGTTCAGGCTTTTCCCCGGAGGTACACCAACCTGTCAGGAAGGTGTAATGTATTTTGACAGCGCAACTTCTTCATTTAAACTATGTACTGATACTGGCGCAATTGATGTGCTTGCCCCGGTCGGAGGTATCGCTTTTTTTGGCTGCTCGCTCCCACTTCCTGCCGGATGGGAATGGTTCAATACTCCTGCGGATAGGTTTGTTGTTGGCCAGGGCAGCCGTTACGCTGCTCCTACAACCACCGCTACTGTCCCTACTCAACACAAACATATAGTGGGTTCTTACAGCCAGGTGGATCACAGCCACTCAGTAAGCCTAATCAATGTCCCGGAAACAACCAACATTGTTTCAGTTGAAAGGCATAACGGTTCTTGTAGTAACGGCGCACTGATACCGGATCCGAGTCCTCCGGTGTGGAATCCATTTCATATGTGGTATATTTTTCCTTGTGATTCGACAGATGCTGCCTCGGCGACGCATACGCATACTATACTGGCGACCAGCACGAATAGTGACGGCGGGGAAAATATTGTCGGAGAATCAGACACCGTTTCTCATGTACCGCTTTATTACTCAACGTGTCTGATTAGAAAACGGACGCCATAAAGATGAAAAAGGCTATTTTCTTGCATACTAAACTAAATCTGGCAAAGACGGCAATGGTTTTGTTGTCTATTGTTTTTATCGGTGCCTCCGGAGTCGCTTTTTCTCAAACCAATGAGACTACCAGTATTACCACTTATTTTCCTTCCCCTAATGGCGCATTCAAGGTTTTGCATCTGGATCCTCAAGCTTCTGCTCCTACATGTCAGGCAGGAGCGATGTACTATAGCTCAGCCGACCATCAGCTCAAAGTCTGTGCTAGTGCCGGCGGAGCTTTGACTTGGACTAATGTAGTGATGCCTGCCGGGACTCGCCTTATGTATAATTGTTCAAATCCTCTTCCTCCCGGGTGGACGTGGTTTACGGGTGCGGTCGATAGATATTTTGTGACTACTACCCCTGCAGGGGGCGGTTCTTTTCCGTCAGGAACCGGAGGAGCTGCGAGTCATCAGCATACGATAAATACCTACGCGACACAAAATCATTCCC